>WAOH01000072.1 GCA_015521385.1 Thermoproteota archaeon | reverse complement strand
GTGTAGTTCCAGGCGTTGTAACCGGGCAGGTCGGGATCCGGGTTGACCGGTACGCTGGCGACCCACTCCCTCGGCCTCCAGCTGGGTCCCCTCAGCACCCTCGCCACCTGCAGCAATCCATTCTCGTCCCTGGCACCGACCTGGAGCGCTATCCTCGCCTTGTACCCCTGCTTCGTCGTGTTCACCTTGGATAGGTTCTCCATCACTTCGACGAGCTCCCAGTAGGTCGGAGCGGGCTCATCGACGGTCCTGTTCGTCAACGGCTCGAACTCCCACGGGAGCACGTATTGGGATATGTGAACTCCCCTGCCCCTGAGGTTGGCGGCTATGTCAGCGCTTCTGGGCGTCAGCACGCTGACCTGGGAGAACCACACCCCATAACGTGAGTAGGGCCAGTTCGCCTTCCTCCTCTCCACGCTGACGTGGGGGCTGAACCACTCCGGGTGGAGGGAGTAGTACCTGCCGAGGGCTTCCCTGAAGCTCGATGCCCCGAACACCTCCAAGGAGACGCTGGCCATCGAGTGAGGGGTCCCGGCCGGGGTCAATCCCAGCTTGAAGGAGGTCCCGAAGCCCCTGTTATCGTGGAAGTGCTGGAAGACGACCGGCCAGTCCAGGGGGACCGAAACAGCTATCCCCTCACGACCATCGCTCGCGACGGCCACCGGGAATAGGGAGACGGGCATGTACCCCCAGTAGAGGGCGTTGGTAAGGGAGGGACCGTCGCCATCCCGGATGGGATCGTCCTCCCACGACCAGCCGGCCGGTGCCGGGAGGGAGATGGCCACCTCCACCGCCCTGGGCTCGGGGGAAAGGTTGGTGACCGTGAGGTTCACCCTCGAAGCGTTCCCCACCCCGGAGACCGATACCTGGAAGTGGATGTCGCTCCAGTAGGAGACGTAATATCCACCGACCCTGCTGAGGTTCAGGGGACGCCACCCGGCCTCCTCTGGTGGGGCTAGCAGCCTGATCTCCGGTAGTATGAGCGAGACATGAGGTCTCTCACGGGTGCTCGCGACGATCACGCCTGCCTCGGCGTACCTAGCCTTGGGGGGAGCCGCCACCTCGACGGTGAACCTCCTCCCGCGGGGGGCGCTCCCCCTGACCCTGAACTCGTCCACTGTTATCAGGGAGCCCGACGCATCGAACCACCTCACCCCCACGATGAGGTTGGGAGCCGCTGGCTCGCCCACCAGTCCCGAGGTGGAGGAGATCACCAGGGTGAGGTAGTAGGAGCGTCCTCCTTCGACTTCCACCCTGTCAGAGAGGAGTATAGACCTCCCGGCTCCCTCAACGTCGGCCCTCATTCCGCCACCCGACGCGTTCACCCTCACTCCCGGTTCGGAGAGCACCGGCCTCCATCCAGCTTCCGACAATAGGTCCGTACCGTTCAGGACCCCGGTCAGATCCCTGACCCAGATCAGGCGGTCCACGGGGATCGAGGGTGGTGAGCTTCCCGGCGCCGCGGTGTCGAGCGATCCGATGTTAAGGGACGTCGTCGACCGGTTCGACGTCGCGCCGGACAGTACGAGCGGGATCATAACGATCAGGAGGAGTGGCGGGACCGCGCGGCTCACGTGGGATCGCGCCGGTGGCGGGACTTAAAGATGATCGATGGAACGAATGTGGAACGCTCCCGCGGTTGGATGTGGGGGTGGTAGCGCGGGGTGCCACCTTCTCAGGATGCGCTCTCCGCCGGCCAACCGTTTCGACACCGTTCCCCCACGCTGCATCTTTCAGTCCCAACGCATTGGGAACCGTTTCCCGTGCCCTAGAGTTAACTATTTGGACTGTTGTAGCCTCGATCGCCTCCGGAGCCCCCTGTCTGGGCATTCGGCGGGCGTATAGATACTGGGGGCTCCACCGGACACCTCACCCTGCGCGCCGATTTTTAATGGGTGGGTGTCTGGGCTGATGAGAATGGTTAGGCTGATCGTCGGGGGACTGGGAGGAGGCGGGGACGTAGTCCTAGCCCTGATGATGGTTAAGGCAGCTGGCATCGATTTCAGCGACGTCTTAGTGCTGAGCTTCAGGGGGTGCTCCATAAGGGGGGATAGGATCAAGGATCTCGTGGTAGAGGGGGCTCTGATAGAGGTTTCGCCCCAGAAGGGAGTGACCTTCGCCTCTAGGAGGGTCTTCGAGGACAAGATACACCTCACCGGGATCGCCCCCAGAGGGGTCTACGTGATCTGCACGAAGGAAAGCTGGGGAGACATGGTCAAGGGCCTTAAGAGGGTCATAGAGGATTATAAGCCATCCTGCCTCATCCACACGGACGTGGGAGGTGATTCCATCGTTCTCGGCTACGAGGAGAGGTTGGGCAGCTTCAAGGCCGATACGGTGGCCAAGGCACTGCTGGCTCACGCCTCTAGGAGCTATGGGATCAGCTCATTCATCGCATCCGCTGCCGTGGGAGCTGAAGGTGGGGGTGACGAGCTCAGCCTAGAGTGGCTGGCGGCCACTCTGGAGTTCCTCCGCTCGAAGGGGGCCCTATCAGCGGTCACTACCCTGCCCAACGAGGTCAGGGAGATCGGAGCTGAGTTCCTCAAATACGCCGACTCCGGGATGATCCCCATCCTCCTGGCTGCCATGAGGGGGAGGAGGGAGGCGGAGGTCGACATGGCCTATCTCCACGGGAGGTACGAGGTGAGGCCCTGGTACAGGTACGTCTTCGTCCTCGACACCCTGAAGCACTGCGAGCTGTCTCCCCTGTGTAAGCTCGCCTTAGGGCACGGAATGCAGGCGCTGAGAAATTACAGGAGGGAAAAGAAGGTGCCGCCCGAGCTGAAGAGGTACCTGAGGCAGGTCTCCAAGGTCGGGGTTGAGAGGGCGTTCTCCTCCCTGGTGAGGAACATCGTCCACATCAGGAGGGTGAGGTGCCTCAGCGGCTAGCCAGCGTGGTCTACATCCAGAGATCCCCTCCCAGCTCTAGGAGGAACCTCCAGATCCCCGACCTCATCCAGGAAGATGTAGGATTTTCTGACCCCCTTCCTCCCCTTGAAGTCGAGGTACCATCTGAGGGCCTGCAGCAGATCCCTGAAGGAGGAGAATATCTCACAGTTCAGGTAGAGGACGGAGAAGGGTTCTCGCTGGAAAGATCTATCAGGAGCTTTATCCCTGCCGTCTTCCCCACGAGTCTGGGACCGACGACGAAGTTTAGGGAGAATGGCTTCAGCGAGAGCCTCGACATCCACCTGGGCCTTACCCTGTACCGAAGGGTTTTCCAGCTAGCTACCGTCTGGTCCTTCTCCCCCGTCCACCAAGGGGTTTAGGGACTCGATGAGCTCGTACTTTGAGAACGAGGATTTCTCAACTATATAAAAAGGCTGAGAACTCATAGTTCTCAATATCATCGGGGGGGAACCAGCGTTGGGTGAATCGCACGTCCTCAAAAGCTTCCCGATCCCCGTGGAGGTTGGATCCGGTAGCCATGGGCAGGAGAACCACTCAGCTAGTGACCGGCCTCCCTAACTGGTTTCATTTCCAACGACTTGGTAAATTCGCTGAGATCGGTAATTCGTTCTCGGGTAGTCTACATTCCCTTTCTCCCACCC
>WAOH01000071.1 GCA_015521385.1 Thermoproteota archaeon | reverse complement strand
CCCCTACGCCCACGGTATCGAGGACAAGTCCGCTCTGGAGAAGCTCAGGGCGGTGGTGAGACTCCACAAGGATAAGATAGATGCCATATTCCAGGGCCACGAGCACATGTACTACAGCAGTGAGAACGGGAGCGTCAGGGCCTTCATCTTGGGCGGCGGTGGCGCCGAGCTGGACAATCAGTATCCCAAGGAGTACCTCTTCTTCCACTACATGGTGGTGGAGGTGAACGGGGGCGACGTGACCTACCGCCTGGTGAAGCCGCCGGTTTTGGAGGTCAACGATCTCCCCGATGTGGTCGATTCGCCCTCGCTAGAGGTGAGGGGAAGGGCCCAGCCCTTCGCCTCGGTGAAGGTCAACGGCAGGGAGGTCAGGCCGTCGAAAACCGGGACCTTCTCGTCGACCGTAGGCCTCGCTCCGGGCGAGAACGATGTCGTGGTGGAGGCCCTGTACAACGGCACCAGGTTGGAGAGGAGGTTCAGGGTGACCTACCTCCCCCACGCCGAGATAACACTCCCTGACGAGCTGGCGGGGAACGCCGAGGCATCGATACGGGTTACGTGCCGTGGAGAGCCTGCCAACGGTCTTCTAGTCTTTAACGGAACTGCTTACGAGCTCAAAAACGGCGAGACGAGGTTGAGGATCCCGGATGTCGGTGAGGGGACTCAGGTAAAGATAGCCGCCTACGCCGAGGGCTGCTACCCATCGGAGACGTACGCCACCGTTAAGCCGAGGCCTCCCTTCGTGCTGATCGGCGGCGCGGTTGTACTGGCCATTCTGATAGCGGCGATCCTCCTGTACAGGAGGGGGTTGCGGCGGCAATGAACCTAAGCACCAACCCGCCTCACCCTTCATCTTTTATACCGTTTAGTGAGCCCCCATGAGCACAATTAGCTATGGTTATCCAGAATATCTTTGGCGTATAACGTTGAGCTGTTATAAATAGATGAGGTGGGGGAGTTGCGATGAACAGGAGAGCGCTTCCCTTACTGTTGCTGCTAATTCCCATCCTCATTCCCCAGCAACTCACTTCAGCCTCCGGATTCGAGGCCCCCATCTACGGAGGAGGGACCTTCAGGCTCTCAGACTACAGGGGGAAGGTCGTCGTTCTCATATTCAGCCAGCCCACCTGCTCCCACTGCAAGAAATTCATACCCCTGCTGGCCGACGCTTGGAGGTCCGATCCCGAGCTCTCCAGCGGTCGCTACGTTGTGGCAGTCGCCATGTACTCACCGTCAAATCCACAGGCCTCGCTGCCAGCGTTCAGGAGCTATAACCCACCTCCCAGCTGGATCCTCCTGACCGTCTCGTGGTCCCACCTCCTCCAATTCGGGGTTAAGTACACGGCCACCGTCGTGATAATAGATCCATCAGGTAACCTTTTCGCAAAGATAGACCCGAGGGACGTCCCCTACATCCCTGACATGGTCTCCACCACCATTGAGAGGGCTAAGGAGGCCTACCATAGACCATCGGGGCTCGAGGTAAGTGTCCCCAGTAGGGTGGTAGCGGGCGAACCCCTGGTGGTGAGTGGAAACGTCTCCGGCGTGAACAGCGTCAGGGTGATCCTCGTATCCCCCAGCGGGGCTGAGGAGGAGTACTCCGCCATGGTCTCATCCGGGCACTTCCGCATATCCCTCACCCTCTCCGAGCCCGGTGAATGGATCGTGAGGGTGATCGCTGGCTCGACGACCGAGGAGAGAAGAGTAAGTGTCGAGCCAGCCTCCGAAGCGAAGTCCTCCGAAGTGGAGTTCAAGGTCCTCTACGGAAAGCACGACCGTGAAGCGGCCTCCCTCCTCGGTCTTGAGTCGATGAGAGCTGGAAATCAACTCCCGAGCGGTAATCTCATCATACTGGGCGGTCCCAAGGCCAACGAGCTGGCGTCTCAGCTCAATGAAGAGTTGGGAATAACCGTGGACATCAACGGATCGAGGGGAGTCATAGGGATCGGTGACCGTGTGTGGAGGTTCCGGATCGAGTACGGCCGCTCGGACTACGCTCTGATCGCCTCCCTCGAGAGGGACGGGAGGAAGATAGTGCTGGGGGAGGGTCTCACGAGGTTCGGGACCAGAGCTGCGGCCATCAAGATAGCTGAGGGGGAGATGGAGGGGATCGCCGTAGTAAGGTGGGTCGATGATAACGGGAACGGGGAGGTCGATCCTGAGGAGGTGGAGGTGATCTTCAGGGGGTCATGGCCTTGACACGTACCTGCTCCCCCTCACGTAGAACCTCAGGGGCAGGTCCGCGTGCCTGCCGGCGTAGTCTACCCCCACCCTGCGCGTAGCGACGATCTCGGACTCATCCACCCGCCCGTATTCCTCGAAGTAGAGGGGTCCGTCCTCGACGCTCAAGCCGTTCATGTCCGGAGTAATACCTAGGGCCTTGGTGAGCTTTCCGGGACCGGAGCACAGATTCCTCACGTCCTCAGTCCCCCTGTTCCTCTTCATGAGATCTATTCCCTCCACGGGCTCGAGAGCCCTTATGAGCACTGCGGTGGGTTCTTCGGGCGGCGCCGTAGTGACATTCAGCATGGCGTAGCCGTGAACCGGGTATATGTAGAACAGACCGCACCCCTCGTAAAGGGGCCACATCTTGGGGGTCCTCTTACCGCCGAAACCGTGAGATGCCCTGTCATTCCTCCCCAAGTAGGCCTCGGTCTCCACCACGATCCCGGAGATCCTCCTCCCCCTGAACTCCCTGACTAGGAGCTTTCCCAGGAGATCCCTAGCTACCACCACCGGATCCCTGCAGAAGAAATCCCCGCCCAACCTCAAGGTTCAGCCCCTAGTGACGAGGTAGCTGAGGTTGAGCGTATAAGTGAGCACCATGTCCCCTATGGTCGGCAGGGATATGTTGGGCCTGTAGACCTTGACCGTCTTTCCCCTGTACCTGTCGCTCCCGACGGTGATGAGGAAGCGCTCTATCATCTTGGGCAGGACGTCCCTCCACAGGTAGGCCTTGTCTATCCCGAGAACGTGGGAGATCTCGCTCAACGTGAGGCCCTCCTTAGATTCCCTCTGGGAGAGGGACCTGACGAGCTTCCTCCTATCGAAGGTCTCGGACCTCAACCCCAGCAGCTCCGAGAGCAGCGCGACGACCCTCCTCTCGTCCAGTCCGTATAGCCTGTCTATGGCCTCCTTCGCGGTGAGGGCGTTCAGGACCTTTATCTCCACCGGTGTGAGCTGGTTAACGTAGAAGAGGTCCCTCTTGCTCAGGGGAGGGGCCACCCCTATTACTGCTAGGGCCTTTAAGGCCTTGATCATCTCCGGCAGGTGATCCAGCTGGCTCAGGAAGTGAAGAGCCTTCACGAATGATTTGTACCTCCTCTCCAGCTCCAATCCATCTGAGATTGCGGAGAAGGCAGCGGCTAACTCTATGCCGGAGATGGCGGGATCGGACCATAGGCATGGATTTAGGTAGAAGATCCCCGCCACTATCAGGTCCTCCCTGAGGCACATCAGGGGATCCCTATACAGGTAGAGGGCAAGGGCCGCGATCTTCGAGGCTAGGAGCAGGGTCTCCCCATCTCCCTCCCATTTAACCCTGATTGATCTCCCCAAGGTACCGACCACTACCTCGCCATCGCCTGTAATCTCAAGGCTCACGATCCAACCATCGACCGGTTCGAAGTGAGATGTGGCGGTTAGGCCGAAGCTGAACGAGGTTTCCCCTTCTCGGGTGGTGGCGAGCACGCTCCACTCCTCACCGAGCCTCTCTACCAATATTGACGAGAGTGGCTCTAAAGGCTCAGCCCCATCTCTGGAGAATTCCTTTACTATTGACGCGGTGATGTAAACTGTATTGTCGGATTTACTTGCTTTGCTCTCTATAGGTCATCCCTCGGTGGAACTGGAGATACCTCCATTAAATGTTGTGCTCCGACATTTTTTTCAAAAATCAGAAAGAGTAGAGAAAACCGATAGATAAGAAAATAAGTGAAGGAGAATTCACTTTACAGGGGGAGCGGGCGGAGCTATCGGCCCGATCATCATATCCATCAACCTCCTTCCTCCTTTACTACTTATGTAGACCAAACCTATATGGTCTGTACCTGCTCATTTTATTTAGTAGACCGATAAGAGCATGTATTGCGGTTGTAATAAGTGATATCACAACCGATCTTATGTGAAGAAAAACTTTATTAGCCCTAACGACACTAATT
>WAOH01000070.1 GCA_015521385.1 Thermoproteota archaeon | reverse complement strand
GTTCACTATCCTCAGCGATATCACGTAGCCACTTGATGGGATTGCCTCACGCGATGTCCAGACTCCGGCCGGAGCCACGATCGACATCAGGACCATATCGACCTGGTCGTTAATTGTCGACGCAATGGGGAGGTTTTCCGTGAAGGTGGATTTTATCAGCCTGACGTAGAACCTCTGTCCGACCTGCTCCGCTTCGGGAAAGAGCCTGTCGAAGAGGAGCATCCCCACCATGCTCGCGGCCAGGAGGGCCAGTACTATCCAGACAACTTTTTCAATAGTGATATCCATGTCCTCTCCTGATTGAACTCTTCCTGATTGATAAAAAGGTATCTTCATCATCAAATAACTAGATCATCTAAATATGTAGAGGGAATTTCTGACATCTGTAATAGTCCTAACTTTCAGCTGTGGAGGAAGAGGGCTTTCAGAGATCCTCGCAGCTGTGTGTTTGAACCACTTTCTATTAGAATAATGAAATTATTCGTGTGGTGGAACCGCTTACCTGCTTCGAACATTATGAAGCGTCGTCAGATCATTCCTAGGACTGTCTTCATCGTTTGGTAGGAGATGGGGTTTTGTTTCTACGTACTTTTTTAGCGCGCGCTCAGCAGAGATCCACGAGATGGTCACAGGGGGTTGGTGTCGCGACCAAACCCCCTATCAAACCATATTCGTGCCCTGACTCCTAGCTTGTGGAGAGTCAGATACACGTAGGCGCATCAGAGTTGGGGAAACGAAGCACGGGGGATTCTTATTGCGATTTTAGATTTTTAGAATCCTTAATCCGACGACGGGAGCAATAAGGAAATATAGAAGCATAGGTTCATTTCTCAATGAGATCAGAAACTGAGATAGAGAAGATGAGAGATGTCATCGGAAGCGTGGTGGATGCGCTGGCCAAATACGGCTCGGAGGAGTTGGACACCTTCGCTTTCGCCTTTCTGTGCAATGTAGTGGACACGCTGAACTGGGTGTTGGGGGAGATACCGACCGAGAGATTCGTCTCCTCCGACTACTTGGACTTGGAGAGGTGGTTGAGCAAGGAGAAAGAGATGAGGGAGGACTACCTTTAGGCCGGCGTTCCGCCCCTTTGCCCTCTCGCCAGCGAGACACGACCGTGGCGACCGTGGTTAGGCGCTCCACGGGTTTCCCCTTCTTCCTCTGACTCTACTCCTCCTGAGGATGAAGGGAGCCAGTAGCAGCAGGCTTACCAGGAGACCGACGCCCAAGGGGAGCGGATCCGGGAACCTCTCCCCCCTAGCGTACACCTCGAACTCCAGTCCGAGCTCCTTCGTGATGTTGCCCAAGCTCAGCGAGATCTGCAGCCTCCATGTACCGGGTTTCCCGTCAGCCAAGTTCAAGGTCAGCGACAGGTTCTTGGATCCCCCTGGCGGCAGGCTCACCTTCAGCTGAGTTTCGTTGACCCTGTTTCCTTCGGGATCCAGGAACCACGCTCTCACTTCGCCCTCCGTCTCCTTGGTGAGCCTGTTCTCCAGGGACAGGGTGAAGGTGGCCTTAGATCCCACGGGGAAGTGGACCCTGTCCTGAGAGATACCCACGAGCACCGCCCCTATTTCCCTGACCACCTGATTCTCCGTGACGGTCATCGTGCGCACCTCGGCGCCCACCTGAGGAAGCTGAGCCGATACCGTCTCCGTGACCGTCACGGTTTCCCTGACCGTCCTGGTCCTGTATACCGTCCTGGTCTCGGTTTCAGTCACAGTCTCCGTGGTCGTGAGCATCCTGTACAGGTACTTGGTCCTTGTGGTCTGGGCTAACTCCAGCTCTATGCCCACGTCGTCGCCGGGCAGGTGCCCTCTGCTCACCACGGTCCCGTAGCCTGGCTTTGATACCCTCACGTCATAGGTCCATCCCCTAGTCACGGGGAAGCCTACCTCCCCGCTGGAGTCGGTGTAGCCGTACGCCCACACCTCTTCTCCACCAGAGGGTCTTATGAGCTCGACCAGAGCTCCAGATACGGGTTCCCCGTACGCCGAGACGGAGACGTTGATGAACAGCTTGGAGTAGGACACGCTGAGGCTGTGCAGTCTGAGTATGCCCTCAGTGTCCGAGTGGAAGGTCAGCGGTATCCTGCAGAACCCCGATGAGAGTACGCAGCCGGGGCAGTCGCAGTTCACCAGTGCTCCATTGAGCTGTGAGGTGAGGGTGGGCGAGGAGGAGCCGTCATCAATGGTCTCCAAGTGATCCAAGGAGCCGACGAATCCCCACTCCCTCACGCCGTCGTTTGCCACGTCCAGCCATAGGTTCGATGGGTACGCTCCAGTACCATAGGAAACGTCGAACCTGTGGAGTTCAGGTGTCAGAGTGCTGTCCTGCGTTTCCAGAATAGCCCTGAACTGGAAGTAGCGGTTGTCAGGCACGCTGATCGTCTGAGGTGGGGGATAGGGTACAGGAACCCAGGCATCACCGACGCAGCCGGGGTCATCGCAGCTCCTCACCTCTATCGTCAGGTGGGTGACTCCCCTCGCGTAGTGGTCCCTAACTTCCGACTCCGCCAGCGACCTGCCGAATATGGCCACCTCGTCGATGCTTCCCTGGAAGCCTATGAAGTCGCCGAGGATGAGGGGGTCGTCGCTCTCGACGATGGCACCAGTAGCTGGCGTGGATGCGACTACGGTTCCATTGAGGAAGAGCTTCAGGTCGCTACCGTCGTAGGTGAGGGCCACGTGGTTCCATCCAGTTGGGGGGCTCGGGAGGGTGTACTCGACCTGGAACGTGCCGCTGCTGGTGGTCACGGTCCCGTATATCCTGTTGCCGGATGCTCCAAGACCGTAAGAGCCGTCCTTGCTGATGCCAGTAGCTGATGGAGAGCCAAGCGTGATAGTCACGGCATCGGGCGGTGCCTTAGCGATTAGAGCGGTTCCAGGGATTGAACTCGTGGTGTAGACGTAGTTCTCGTAGATCTCCCTCACCTGCTCGTCCGACAGCGCACTATCGAACACCAGGAACTCGTCTATCAACCCGTCGAAAAAGTAAGCCAGGGAGGAGGTGTCATCCCCCGTGTGAAGCTTGGTACCGCCGTAGACCGCCCCTATGGCGTCGTTCCCCGTATGCGGGCCGTCTATCCTGTTGTCCACGCTGGTGGTCTCACCGACCTTGTCGCCGTTGTAGTAGAGGGAGAACCTCGTTCCCCCGTCGAAGACGTAGGCTACGTGCTGCCAGGTCCCGACGCTCACCCCGTGATTGAGCCAGGCCCCATCCCAGTAGTACGGATAGCTCTCGGACCAAGCTCCGACGTAAACGTCCCCGTCGCCATACACGTAAATGTTAAGCCCGTTCACCTGAGCCCCCTCCTCGTACACGAACCTCGTGGCAGACGCGTCGTCAGGTCTGATCCAAGCGAGGACCGTCCTCTCCGTCAAGTAGTTGTCGAAGGTGGGATTGTCGTTCCAGCGGGAGGAGGGCTCGGACGGATTTCGATCTAGGTTCACCCAATCATCTACACCGTCGAATTCCAGCGCCCCTCCGTACTTCCCTGCAACCCAAGAGGCACCGTTGATCGAGGCCGAGTCGTCACAGAAGTCCGATGTGTAGAGGGTGCACGTCCCCAGCAGCCAGTCGAATGCCGTGTCGTGGAGCGTGGTCCCCGAGCCCTCGTCGAAGTGATAGGCCACCCTCAGGTCTGGAATCATGTCCAGGAAGACAGAGGAAGGGTCGCTGAGCGAGGATGCGCTCGGATTCCCGTAATACATGTAAATGACCTCGGTCCCCGCGTCCGGCACCCTGACCCAGACGAGCGCTTCCGTGGATGGTGTATACGATTCGATCCAGTAGGGTAGCTCGTTGCCCTGGGAGTCGAGGAACCTCAGGTCCTCGAAGTCATCCTGCATGCCGTCCATGTAGGGGACCTGCATCCTGATCTGGAAGTCGTCCTCCGGTGTGGGAGGATCCAGGTAAACGGGGACCTTCCTGGTCCAGGTATCGGCTCCGGTTATCTTGAACCAGGCCTCTATCGTCAGCTCAGAGCTCAGGTCCAGGGAAGGAGAGTCTGGCACTATGACGGCATCGTCGAACCCGTCGAATCCAGCAGCGTAGTTGAACAGGCCCGATGACCCGAAGGTAACCCCACCGACCTCGTCGCCGTGATTCCCGTTGCCGGAGGTGTCCTGGAAGTCGTGGCCCGATATCGTATCAGGAGCCGTCTCGTTGAGGTGCATCAGGAGGGCCACGGAGGACATGTCAGCCGGATGGGCGGAGTGCACCTCCGTCGCACCCCAGTTCGGCAGCTCCTCGCCGTAGCCGTACCACCACTCGACAAAGTTCCAGCTGGTCACGTACCCGGCATCGAAGATCTGGCTCTCGTACGTCCCAGAGGACACGTACCCGCCCGAGTCCACGAGCTGGACGTGCCCTGCTGAGAGCTCCGTGTTCGAGTAGGTTCCCGAGTCGAAGTCGTCCCCGGAAACGCTCCACAGACCGCCGAATGGTAGCCCTTCCACGTCCAGCGTAGTGGATATCACTTCTGCGTTGAACGGGAGCTCTATGTACGCTGTTTTCTCACCACCAGCTTGGAAAACGAGGTCCTCCGTTAGATCACCGCCGTAGAAGGTTCCGAGAGTGTAGCCACTCAACACGCTGGCAGCCGATGGAAAGGCCATGAGAGACAGGAGCAGGAGGAGGGTCGCCGAC
>WAOH01000069.1 GCA_015521385.1 Thermoproteota archaeon | reverse complement strand
GCAAATATCCGGACATCAAGTTCACCATGAAGCTGGTTATCGCCGACACCCAGACCAAGCAGGATGTGGCCGTCACTGAGCTGAGGAGGTTGGCTCAGGAGGGAGTGGTTGCCGTAATAGGTGCCTACAACTCGGCGGTTACCTACCCGTCCGCCGCAGAGGCAGAGAGGATCGGACTGCCCTACATGGTTCCCGAGTCCGTGTCCGACAAGATCACGGCTCAGGGCTGGAAGTACGTCTTCAGGACCTGCGCTAACGCCAGCAAGTACGCATACGACACCCTCTGGGCCATGGCCGACATAGCCAAGGCTAACGGGGTTGAGATAAAGTCCGTCGCGTTGATATACGAGAACTCCGACTTCGGAGTCACGACCACTGAGGGATTGAAGAAGTACCTGAATAAGTTCTTCCCGAACGCCAAGATAGTTCATGAGGAGAGCTACCCGGCCGAGGAGATCACTAGCATGGACGACATGGTAGCCAAGCTCAAGGCCGAGAACCCCGACATAGTGTTCCACGTGGCCTACCTGAAGGACGCAGTCCTCTTCGTCCAGACCATGAAGAAGCTCAACTGGTATCCGAAGGCCTACGTCGGCGCGGGCGCAGGCGGGCAGACGAGGGTAGAGTTCATAGAGCAGCTGGGCGCTGACGCAAACTACGCCTTCACCCAGACCGAGTGGCAGCCTGATTTCCTGAGGTCCAAGGCCCTAGGGAAGTGGGCTTGGATAAACGAGGACTTCAAGAAGATCTACGGGAGGGACATGGTGGGAAGCTCCGCCCTCAACTACGTCGGTACCTACGTGCTTGCAGTGGCCATACAGAAGGCTCTCGACTCTGGGGCCAATCCGAATGACATAAAGGCGTTCAGGAAGGCCGTGAGGGATGCCCTCGAGACCATAAAGATACCCGCAGGTGAGCTCCCGCTCATGCCTTGGGGTGTCGATCTCACCGTCCCGAACCACCAGAACCCCGAGGCCGCTGTGGCGATGGCTCAGATACTCGATGGCAAGTTCAGAGTGGTCTGGCCGATAAAGTTCGCTCCAGTAAAGGCTGTCTTCCCAGCGCCTGGCTGGGGCTGATCCCCATTTCCTTCATTTTTCTCCTTTCACAATCGGGGGTGGAACTTAATGGTGGAGTTTAGCGCTTACACGCAGCTGCTGGTATCCTATGCGATACTCGGTGGCGTCTACGGCCTCACGGCTTTGGGACTCTCCCTCATCTGGGGTGTCATGAAGGCCGTTAACTGGGCCCACGGAGACTTCCTGATGGTGGGAATGTACACGGCGTTCTGGACGGTGACTCTGTTCGGCATCGATCCCTACATCGCCGCCATAGTGGCTTTCATCCTCTTGGGACTCTTGGGAATGGTCACTCACGTCATAGCGATAGAGCCAGTAGTGGAGAAGCCTGGGGGGCACGAGGCGACCCTACTCACGACCTTAGGCATATCGGTAATTCTGGAGAGCTTGGCCCTCATCCTCTGGTCTCCCAGCCCTAGATCATTCCAGAATGTTTACAAGAGCACCTACATAGAGGTGTTCGGTATAAGAACGAGCGTGGCCGAGGCGATAGCCTTCGTGGTCTCGATAGTGGCCATAGTTGCGGTTGACCAGTTCCTGAAGAGGGTGAGGATAGGGAAGGCCATAAGGGCCGTCTCCCAGAACCCCGTCGGGGCCAGGGTGGTGGGGATAGATGTCCCGAAGATAAGGCTCATGACCTTCGGCCTTGGTGTGGCCCTGGCTGGAATGGCGGGAGTGCTCGTGGCCACGTTCTATCCGAACATAAGGCCTCTCGCCGGCTACGTGTGGGACATAGCCTCCTACGTCGTGGTGATATTCGCGGGGCTCGGCACAATCTACGGGGTCATATTCGCTGGCATCATAATAGGGGTCACGGAGGGACTCGGCACCATAGTGTTCTCCAATGCCTTCAGGCAGATCCTTGTGTACGTCGTGTTCCTGGCCGTGCTGCTCCTGAGGCCTCAGGGACTCTTCGGAAAGGCCTTGAGGAGGGTCTGAAATGGAACTCAACTCGACATGGAAGTGGATAGTGGTGGCGATCCTCTTCATCCTAGCCCTGATATTCCCCCTGTTCGCCGACGAGTTCATGGTATCCATCCTCATGCAGGCTTACCTCTGGGCATTCCTGGCGATGAGCTGGGATGTGATAGGGGGATACGGTGGGCAGTTCTCTCTGGGGCATGCAGCCTTCATCGCCCTCGGAGCCTACACGTCAACCATCCTTCTGGAGAGCTACGGCGTCTCCCCTTGGATAGGGATGTGGGCTGCCGGTCTGGTGGCGGGCGCGGCTGGAGCGTTAGTTGGGTTCGCCTCCCTGAGGTTGAGGGGGCCGTTCTTCGCGTTGGGCACGATAGCATTCGCTGAGCTGGTGAAGCTCCTCCTCCTGTACTTCAAAGACATAACGGGCGGCCCCTTGGGAATACTGATAACCAAGAGCGGCCCTGAATACATGCTGTTCGAGAGCCAGGCCCACTACTACTACCTAATGTTCGCCCTGATGGTGGCTGGCGTCCTCTTCCTCAAGTGGTTCGAGGCATCCAGATTCGGAATAGGCTTGGTCGCCATAAGGGAGGACGAGGAGGCTGCAGAGGGGGTTGGAATAAATGTTTACAGGACCAAGGTCATTGGGGCTGCGATAAGCGCCTTCCTAACCGGCATCGGCGGGACCATCTACGCCCAGTGGATCCACTTCATCAGGCCGGACATCATAGTGAAGCTTGAGTACTCGACCCAGATTGCGGCAATAGATGTCGTGGGAGGGGCAGGAACCCCGTATGGCGGATTGATAGGTGCTTTAATTCTGGTACCTCTCTCCCTGTACCTGAACGCCATCTTCGGAGGCATGATCGCCGGCCTAAGCCTGATACTCTACGGCGTTGTGCTGCTGGTCGTGGTGGTCATGGTACCCGGAGGGATCTACGGACTCGTGAGGAGGAAGTGGCTGAGCCGCAAGAGGGGAGGGAAGTGACATGCTGGAGGTCAGGGATGTGGTGAAGAGATTCGGAGGCTTGGTCGCCCTCAACAGGGTGAGCCTGACGGTGAAGCAGAACGAACTGCTGGGGCTGATAGGCCCGAACGGATCTGGAAAGACGACCCTGTTCAACGTGATAACCGGCTACTACAGGCCGGAGGAGGGAAGGGTCCTCTACAGGGGCGAGGACATTACAGGGCTAAGACCCCACCTCATAGTCAAGAAAGGGATAGCCAGGACCTTCCAGATACCCAAACCGTTCGGCAGGCTCACCGTCCTAGAGAACGTCATGTCCGCCGCCATGTACGGGAGGAAGGCCGCATCTAGGAGTGAGGCCAAGGAGATAGCCATGGACTGGCTCGAATACGTGAGGCTGAAGGACAAGGCAGATGTGGAGGCCAAGGCCCTCAACATAGTCGAGAGGAAACTGATGGAGCTCGCAAGGGCGCTGTCCACTGGACCGGACCTCCTTCTGCTGGACGAGCTGGTGGCTGGCCTCAATCCATCCGAGATGATGGAGGTCGTGAAGCTGGTGAGGAAGCTCGTGGACGAGAGGGGGCTCACCATAATAATGGTGGAGCATGTGATGAAGGCGGTGATGAGCATCTCTGACAGGGTGTTCGTACTTCACAGGGGCGCGAAGCTCGCCGAGGGAAGCCCGCAGGAGGTCTCGAGGGATCCGAAGGTGATAGAGGCCTACTTGGGCGAGCCGATACAGGTGTGAGGTGGTGGTATGCTGCTCGAATTGAGGAAGATAAATGCCGGCTATGGGGACCTCCAGGTCCTCTGGGATGTCGACCTGACAGTGGATAAGGGAGAGATCGTTAGCCTGCTGGGGAGCAACGGGGCGGGTAAGACCACCACCCTCAGGGTAGTCTCAGGTCTGCTGAAGCCCTTCAGCGGCAGCGTGATGTTCAACGGTAAGGACATCACCAAGCTGCCCAGCAACAAGAGGGTGGAGATGGGTCTAGCTCTCGTGCCGGAGGGCAGGCAACTCTTCCCGGAGATGACGGTCTTGGACAATTTGGAGATGGGAGCTTATACCAAGAGAGCAAGGAACAAGTTCCACGACACGCTGGAATGGGTATTCACCCTATTTCCCAAGCTCAAGGAGAGGAGGACCCAGCTGGCTGGGACGATGAGCGGTGGAGAGCAGCAGATGCTCGCCATAGCCAGGGGGCTCATGAGCAGGCCCGAGGTCCTCATGATGGACGAGCCTTCGATGGGACTCGCCCCCAAACTTGTCTTGGAAATATTCGGAACCATCAAAAAGCTCAGAGATGAAGGAGTGACGATTCTTCTAGTGGAACAGAACGCCAAGGCCGCGTTAGACGTATCCGACAGAGCCTACATACTGGAGACGGGGAAGATAGTGCTTCAGGGTCCGGCTCAGGAACTCCTCGGAATGGATGAGGTGAGGAAAGCCTACTTGGGTATATGAGAACCCCTCTCCTTTTTCTGTCGGTCCTTCCTAACTGACATCCTATTCGGGTAAGGCTACCAGACCAGACTTATAATTCCCGGTCGCCTAGTCATCATGTATGTTGGCGCTCAAACCGCGCAGTCCGGAGATAGCCAAGGCGCTGGTGGACTTCGCTCAGAAGGTGCAGAGGACCTTCGGGGAGAGGCTGGTCGCTCTCTACATAGCGAGGCATCCCTCCATCGAGATCGAGGGCTACAACGCCCTGATCATCCTAAGGGAGGTGAGGCCCGGGGACCAGGAGACGGCCGTCAGGCTGGCCATAGAATCCTGCAGGGAGCTCGATCCCGATGATCAGATAGCCCCCCTAGTCGTGGGAGAGGATGAGCTTGAG
>WAOH01000068.1 GCA_015521385.1 Thermoproteota archaeon | reverse complement strand
CAATAAGCCATTTAATATGGCGATTGTACGGGATAGGACCGCCCTCCCGGGCACTTAATGGAGCTAGGGGAGGGCCGAGGGTATCGGGGAGGATGAAGCCTTAGATTTCCAAATCCCGGCTGGTAGCCCCACATTCTACATCATGGGGTTAGCGGCAATTATGTTTTTAACAATCCCGAAGGGGTTGAGAAGAGTGGGTTAAGTTGGGGTGATAATAATGCAGATTCTCGCAGGGCCAATAGTGCAGATCTTTATGACAGCCGTGGGGTTCTCAGGCGGGCTAGCTCTGGCCGCTGCCGGTATCACCCTGATATATATGACTACGGGTACATTCAACTTCGCACACGCTTCCATGACCGCTTGGGGCTTTTACATCGTTTTCTCGCTGTACAAAGTACTTCTGGGTGGAAATACGTACCTGTACTTCCCTGTAGCATTCTTATTCTCGGGTTTCTTGGGAGTAATCACCTACCTACTGGTTAACAGATGGCTGTTGAAGAGAGGGGCAGACATGGTCACCCTCATGATGTCTACACTGGGCGTCGACCTAGCATTCTTCGCCTTCATCAACATATTCGCTGATTACCTGACTGCCACATACAAGGTCAACACTAGGCTCATCGTTTTAACCACTGAGGACATAATCTTGGGCAAGATAGGTACGTTCCCCTTCAAGGCCATAACAATAGTATCCGTCGCTATAGTAGTCGGGATTGCCCTATTCTTCTACCTCCTGCTCAACAAAACGAAGTTCGGGATAGCCTTCAGGATAACGGTTGAGAATCCAGCTCTAGCGTCAATCCTCGGGATAAACACCGAAACTATCTACCTGTTCGCATGGTTCATGGGAGGGGCGATGGCCGGACTGGGTGGTGCGATACTATCGTTAGTGATAAGCGGAACGCCCACGGTCGGGAACACGGTCATAGTACCTGAGTTCGCAGCCTCTATAGTGGGAGGACTCTACTCCATATACGGTGGCTTAGTTGGAGGGTTCCTGATAGGTCTCAGCCAGAAATTAATAATAAACTGGCTGGGAAGTGTTCTAGGAGGAAACATAGTGGTTTACGAGCCCATAATACCTCTGCTCATAATGGCGGCAACGCTCCTCATCTATCCAGAGGGTCTCGCTGGCATAAACTGGAGGAGGCTCTTCTCCAGATCTAAGTCCAGCAGGTGATGGTTATGGTGGAGGGCATACTGGAGTACCTCTACAACCCCCTCGTGCTGAGTATTTTGGTAAACATGGCCGTATTCCTGATAGTCACCCTGAGCCTCAACCTAGAAACGGGATTCGCTGGCATTCCCCAGTTCGGAAGGGTGCTGGCAGTCATAGCAGGGGCCATCGGTGCGGGAGCCATAGCTGGCAGGATCATGGCTGCGATGATGGGACTTCCAGCCGGTGTAGAGTACGTCGGAGATCAGAACTTCATGATCGTGGGGGAGTTGAATAAAGCACTGGAGTCCGATCCTCTCCTCTCCATAGGCGCGCTCATCCTCAGCCTGGCAGTGGCGGCGGTGATGGGAGGGATAATGGGCTACCTAGCATCTTACCCGGCTATAAGACTCAAGGAGGCTTACTTAGGTATCACATTACTGGCGTTTGGAGATGCTCTCCAGATAATCGGGATGTACTATGACCCCTTGGCTGGAGGAACGGCGGGTATAGTAGTCCCGGATGTCTTCAGGTTCGTGGGAACCGGAGAGATAAGGTTCCTCAGTAGCACCTTCATAATACTCGGTATAGCGGTGTTGGTGTACCTCTACGTCCAGAGACTGGCTAGATCGCCTTTCGGCAGAGCTCTGAAAGCCATGAGGGATAACGAACTCGCTGCTAGGGTGTACGGAAAGGACATAGTCAGTCTCAGGGCTAAGACTCTGATAATAGGAGGCGCCTTAGCTGGGATGGGTGGCGCGCTTTGGACCCTCTACACGGGAAGCTTCAAGGCCCTCACCTACAACAGGCTCACTTGGACCTTCTGGCCTTGGGCGTTCATGATGTTGGGAGGTACCGGAAATAACCTGGGGATAGTCTTGGGCACACTGGTTTTCTCGACCGTCAGAAGCCTGATCTATGCATACAAGACTGAGCTGACCACGTTCATACCGATCAACCCGAACTGGCTGGAGTACCTGCTGATCGGCGTGATAATAATAGTGATAGCTCTGTTCAGACCGCAGGGAATACTGCCTGAGAAGCCCGAGCTACCTCTATCCAAGAAGAAGATAGAGAGCATAAGAGCCTCCCTGGCTAAGGGAGACTGATCCTCCCCCTTCCAATTTCTCCCATCAATGTGGGAACACTATCTCTGGTGCTCACACCTAACTTAGTGAGAAGGCACCTGACAAGCTTCCCCTCCCTGTTACCGGTAATGAATAATGGGGTCCCGACTCTCCTAACCTCATCAAGAAGGGTGCTGGCCCCTTCACAAGAATCAGGTAGATCTATCCCGTTGACTCTCTTGGAGAACTCCTGCGACCATTCGCCCGCGACGGCCACTCTCGAGTAATCTACCCACCTTTCCCTCACCATCTTGAGGAATGCCCACGTCCTGCCAGGCCTATCTCTCCTGAGCTGGATGAATAAGAATGGATCATCACCCAACCACCTTATCAGAAGAGCCGCGCTGTCGGGATCATTCGCCTTGGAAGCATCGAAGTAGACGATTCCATCGAACTCCCTCCACCTCAGCCTACTCTTGATGACCTTGATGTATGCTTCGACATCCACGCTGCCCAACCCCAGAAACCCGACTATCTCATTTAAGAGAGCCGGGATCTCAGCTCCAGGAAGATGAGGGTCCTCGGGAGTCACCCTGACAAGCTTCTTTGCTTTCCTTTCCATTATATCGTTTAAATGATCGTTTGCTTCTCCACTAAACACTATTTCCGTCTTTCCAAAAGAGGAGGCAATGGATCTGGCTATTTTTTCCCTGGTTCTGCCCATTTCCTCTACGTGATCCAGCCTGACGTTTGTCACGGCTATTATCTGGGGCCTGACGAATAGTTCGTTGAACACCCTCATTGTATAGGGGGACACGCCCTGGTTCTCTAAGACACAGTACTCAGATCTGGGAACGCTAAGAATGTTCTCGTAAAGCCTGGGCGGTCCTCTTCTCTCTAGGATCTGCAGACTACTACCCACACACAGGAGTGGAACGGCACCGGTTACCTTGCAGAAAGAGGTCCTTCCCCTGCCCACTATCTCACCGTGCAAGGAGATGGCCAAACTAGTCTTCCCCCTAGTTCCCTCTACGGATATCCTCTTACCAGCCATTCTCCAAGGGGAGTCTCCTTCGGAGCCGCGCAACCCAGTTCCCCTATAGAAAATTAACTAAAACTGCGGTGATGATCAACTGTATTGTAAAGAATATTGCCGAATAAGCGACTGTTGCTGCCGGTTCCCTCGATGTGTGTACATCGTAGGATAACAGTCCAGGGAGCGTGGAAATCAGGAGATATTCGATATTTAGAGCGTTGAACGCCATGACGAGGACTGTGAGGGAGCTGATAACGCTTTGAAGGAAGAACATCCTCATTCCATAGAACAAGAATTTCCTGTACGCCAACTCTCCCATTAAATACGACGTTATAGAGCTTACGATGATCACCGGAATCGACTCCGGAACCAGCGAGGAGAAAGAAGCAAGCAGTGGAATCGATAAGGACACCGCTCTGAACCCGGATCTCTCATATACAATCCATGCGATGAAAAGAGCGACGATCAGTGAGATATAAGCTGCGACCACCTCGTTCATCTCCGCTAGAGACCGAGAATCACAAATAATGATTTATGTCAAAAGGCGAAATTCGGATCGTGCCGTTAAAGACCTTAATATTTAATAGCTTTCGGACCTCCATATCCACGACCCTTCAAGGGGGGATATCCTATGTCTACGGAACTCAATCCATGGGAAGTTGCCCTTAAGCAGCTAGATAAGGCTGCTAAGGTTATGAATCTCGATCCCGGACTACATGCAGTTTTGGCCAAGCCCAAGAGGGTCCTCGAGGTGGCCCTCCCCGTCAAGATGGATGATGGATCCATAAAGGTCTTCACCGGGTGGAGGGTCCAGCACAACGATGCTAGGGGACCCCACAAGGGAGGTATAAGGTACCACCCCAACACTGATGTTAACGAGGTCAAGGCCTTGGCCATGTGGATGACCTGGAAGACCGCCGTCGTTGACGTGCCGTTCGGCGGCGCCAAGGGAGGAATACAGGTAGATCCCCACAAGCTCAGCCTCGCCGAGCTGGAGAGGCTCACTAGGAGGTACGCCTACGCTATAGCCCCGATAATAAGCGTGGATGCCGACATCCCTGCTCCTGACGTGTACACCTCCCCCAGAGAGATGGCTTGGATAATGGACACCTACAGCATGCTCAAGGGCTATCCCGAGCCCGGCATAATAACCGGCAAGCCGCTCGAGATAGGCGGTAGCGAGGGCAGGGTGGAGGCCACCGCTAGGGGTCTGCAGTACACCGTCGAGGAGGCCCTCAAGGTCCTCAACATAGACCCTAAGGGAGCCACGGCTGCCGTGCAGGGCTATGGGAATGCCGGTTACTTCTCCGCCAAGTTCATGCACGAGCTCGGCATGAAGGTAGTGGCCGTGAGCGACACTAGGGGCGCAATCTACAACC
>WAOH01000067.1 GCA_015521385.1 Thermoproteota archaeon | reverse complement strand
GCATCTCCTTGGCCTTCTTCTCCTCACTGATCGCGGTCTCCAGCTCTCTCATCGCCTCCGAGATCTTCAGCCTGTACTGCCCCATGCCAACCGCCTCCTCAACGAGGAGGAGCCTCCTCTGGGGTGGGAGGAAGGCGAACTCCTCCACCATGTTCTGGTGCATGACTATCAGCATGTTGTCGGGGTCGATCCCCATCCTCCTCAGGTATGAGGTGACCTGGGACTTGGGCACGTTCCTCCCGTTCACCTCGTGCCAGTACTGTCCGTCATCCCTGATGTACCTGCTGAGGTAGACCTCATCACTCCTGAACCATGGGAGGGGCCTCTTCCCCCCACGGGGCCTGTTGTCTAGGACGACCGTCACCCTAGCGAACCTCTCACCCCTCCTTATGAGGTCCCTGAGCCTCCTTCCCCTCTCAGTGTAGGTCTGACCCAGGGCGACGGAGATGGCCAGGAGTATGGTCGACTTGCCCGAGCCGTTGGGCCCAACGATCAGGTTGACCCCATCCTCGAGATGGACCCTAGCGTACCTGTACGACATGAAGTTTTCCAAGATCACTTCCTTGATTATCCCGGCCACCGAGCATTCGCCCGGAAAAACTCTATATTTTTACCGGAGAGCTGAGCTTGGATGGTCCTAGCCGCGAAGGTCTTCGTGATGAATCCGAGCCTTTCCCTGAACGATATAGCCTACAGGCTGAAGGGCCACAGGCTGATGGAGAGGGAGGAGGTCTCGGGAAGGGAGATCGAGGTAGGGTCGAGGATCGCGGATCTCAAGATCGAGGGGGACGTGCTGAGCGGGACCTTCGAGGAGAACTTCGTCATATCCACGACCTACGATGACGAGGTATTCAGGGTTCCCCTCACCGTGAGGACGCGGTTCGAGTTCCACGCCCTGGAGGAGGCCACTTTCCTAGTAGTGGTTGCGAAGAAGGCAAGGGCCAACAGGATAGCGAACCAGCTGTCTTCCCTCCTGTCGACGGAGAAGGGCTTCGTTCAGGAGGCCTGGATACCGTCCGACACCCTGAGAGAGTTCTTCGAGGCGAGGATGGACACGGTCAGGGTGGTCTTCTTCGATGAGGTGAGGCTGCCTAACGTGGACAAGCTCTCGCTCTACGGTTCGCAGCTCGCAAGGACCGACCTGTACAGGGAGTACCTCAAGCTCGGAAGGGTATGGTACGTGGTGTTCGAGCCGGAGGACGGCGTGGTCATCGGTTTGACCAGGAACTGCGTCGTCACGTTCTTCTCCAAACTCAGCACGGAGGATGCGCTGGAATTCATCAGGGAGAGGGTGTTCCCCCTCATAGAGATACCCATCTTCTAGACTCCATCCCTCGCGGTTTCAGACCTCGTCTGACCTCGTCTAGGGTCTCTCTGTCCTCTAACGTTCTCTACGTGATGCAGCCGTAAGCTTCACCCACCTAGGGATCACTTGTAGCGATCATCGACTGTGAGACTCGCATAGAGGGCGCACTTCGTTTAAAGTCATAGTTGGGTCTTAGGCTATTTGGGAGAATCTCCCTCCTGGCGCTACCTCCGGGAGTAGTTACATCACTTGAATACGCTTTTAAGTAACAATTCGTTCGTCTCGACAGTTATTGCAGGTGATACCGTAATGAGAAAAAATGGTATAACAACATTTCTGTTCCTTCTGGCCGTCCTAGCCTGGGCGGCACCCCTCCTGCCCTTGAAATCCATAGCTGGTGGAGGCTCTTACGCCTCTATCTCTGTCCATAACTACGATGGCAGGGCTGGAGCCGTGATCCAAGTCACCTACGTCAGGGACGGGATGACCTACCACGACACCATAACGACCCCCACCGATCTGGTGGTAGATGTGGGAAGCACGGTGAGGCTCGTGGCTGTTCCGGGGCCTCGAATGGACTTCAGGAGCTGGAGCGGGCACAACATAGGGGCTTGCGACGGGAGCACATCTCCCAGCTGCACCTTCACCGTGGGGAGCGGGGGAGCCTTCATCGCGTCTTCATTCTACTACAACCTGAATCTGAGAATCGTGGACACGAACGGTCGGAGCCTCACCGGCTGCACCATTCATGTGAGGGCGAATCCCTCCGGGGTGAGCGAGAGAGACTACGGTCCGGGAACCCTTCGGGTGTATGTGCCCACCTATCAGACGATATACTTGACTCCCAACCCCTGTCCCGGCTACAAATTTGATCACTGGGTGGGGGATTGCTCCGGCTCGACCTGCACCCTCACCAACTTCAGACCTGCTTGGAGCATGGACCTGCCCGCGACGGTGACAGCTGTCTACAGGGGGAACAGGAAGCTTACGGTTGAGGTGGAGGGTGCCGGGACGACCGTCCCCTCGCCGGGAATCCACTACTATGGGGACGGTCAGGTCGTGAGGCTGGTGGCCAGGGCCTATGCTGGCTACGACTTCGATCACTGGGTGGTGGATGGCGTCCCCGCTAGTGATCAGGCCACCATGAGCGTCACCATGACGGAGGATCACGTGATCAGGGCGATCTTCACTCCTTCCGCCAAGAAATCTGCCGTAGTGAGTCTCCCGGTCGCATCCCCTGCCTTCGTCAACGGGACATCCTGCACCTCCCTACCCGAGGGCTTCCCGGAGGGACTCAGGTATAGAGGGGCCTATGCCGATCTGGTCACCAATCTAGACCTGCTGAGTCGCTTGGCCGGCCTGGCTGACGCGGGACAGGATGAGGGGGTCATCACCATTGGAAGGCCCGAGATCATACCCTTCAACTGGGAGGCATACGGCGTAGAGTGGAAGGGGCAGTCGGTCGTCGTTAGAGGGACGGAGTTCACCGCCATAAGCTGGGAGAAGGATTACGCGGTCCTGCTGGTGGACTGCGCGCGCATGAACCTCAGGCTGGCCGGAGCTGGTCCATTGGGCAGCAGGATCGGTCTGATGTGGCTCCTAGATAGGCCGGAGACCGTGGTGGGTAAGTGGATCCTGGTGATCCAGTGGGAGGACGCTGATGGGGACGGGGCCATTGATCCTTGGGAGCTAGAGCTGGTCTACTGGGCCTGAGCCGGGGTACCTCTCCTCATTAACTTTTTTGTATGATTGGAGATGGGAGAGGCGTGAACACATTCGATAGATAGCCTGTCCCCCTCATTTCGATGCTTTGAAATTCAGAGTAAAGGGTTCATTTTTAATCTCTCGACTCTCCGTCCTACGAGAGTCATGGGAGCGGAGAGCTTGGTACAGAGGAGGGCCAGGGCTGTGGCCCTGATCCTCTGGTTCGTAGCGTTCATGTCGCCCGTGTACGTTCAGGGAAGGGGGTTCGTCCACGATCAGAGGGTGGTGTGGGAGGTCCTCAGTACCAGCCTCATATACAGCTTCACCACCCTAGTGTGGCCCTCCCTGATCCTTCACATCCTCGTTTACTCACTTCTAGTGCTCTCACTGAGGAACAGAAAGTACTCGAGGTACTTCGTGATACTGGCGGGCCTCGAGTACCTGCTGATAGG
>WAOH01000066.1 GCA_015521385.1 Thermoproteota archaeon | reverse complement strand
TACAGGGAGAATACCAGGAAGTAGGACTCGACTATCAGGAGGACGGGGAGGGAGGGCATGAGGACTGCCATCACGGTGAGAGCCGGATAGAGAGAGGCCATCATCAGACCAGCGGAGAAGTGTTCGGCCGGGTCCATCTCGCTCGGGACTGGTCACTCCTCAATAATAAAAAGGGATCTACCCCTCCCTGCTCCTCGCGAGGGCTATGGCGACCCTGAGGTACTGGCTGACCCCTCCCAAGCCGAGGCTCAGGAGGAGCATGGCAATCAGCACGACGAAACTCTCCCTGATGACGACCAAGAAGGAACCCAGCACAATCAGCCCGCCGAACCTGTCCAGCTTCCTCAGGCCACTCACCTTCGCCACGTCATGAGCGTAAAGCCCGATGACCAGCATCGACGCCACGGTCCCGAGGTTGGTCAGGGTCCCAGCCAGCTCCGACTGGATTGGGGCGAGGGCCATCACCATCAGGACAGCGCTCAATCCCATTATCGCGCCCGAGATGAGGGACTTCCTGGGGTCGGGCCACCTCACCTTCCAAAGGAAGGCGGCAGCTAAGCCCGTGGTCAGCACGAAGTAGAGGTGGAGCGCCAGAGCGAGGCCCACCAGGTCGGTGGCGTAGGAGATGAGCATGAGCAGGGGGAAGAAGGCCATCATGCCCACGATGTCCGCCAACCTCCTCAACCAGATTGCCGTCTCGCTCATCGGAACACCTCACGCATAGGACCGGAAGAGGGAAAAAGGTGATGGGGGTGAATCAGATCAGAGGGAAGCTGCCTCCCTGGCCAGCTCCTTCTCCACCTGATCCAGCTTCTCGAAGTACTTGGGATCCTTCTCCTGGAGCAGCTTTATCCTCTGGACGTAGAGCTCCTCCGAGTTCTTGGTGAGCAGGTCCTTCACGGACACGCCGAGCTTCTTGGCTCCGAACTTGAGGGCCCAGACGAGCAGCGCGACCCATAGCAGTATGTAGAGCGCCCAGACAGCTATCTGACCTGCCCTGCTGGACGATATCAGCGCCGGCAGGAAGGTGGTCGGTGAGTAGGGGCAGCACATCATCAGGGAATCCCAGAAGTCCCTGGCCAGGGTGTAGGGCAGGTAGCCGAGGTAGAAGAACGGCCATATCAGCAGCCCGGTTATGTAGAGGAGACCCGTCCTCCCGTAGTTCCTGAACTCGCATCCCAGCATGAAGACCGTGCCCATGCCAAGCAGGAAGCCGCCGAATATGTCCATCGGCAGGGTGGTCTGCACCCTTATGGTCTTCATCGAGACGCCGATGTGGTGGAACTCCAGGCCCGTCGCCCTAGCGAAGGCCTCGGCGAACTCCTTGGTTGCCCAGTGGTGGCCCTCCATTATACCGAAGAGGGCGAACCCTATGAAGAAGGCGGTGCTGGCTATTATTATGTGGACCGCCAGGGCCGTGAAGGGCTGCATCCCCATGAAGATGGTCCTTATGGAGTAGGGCATCTTCCACTTCTTGGCGAACTTCAGCTCGTCCTTCTCGATTATCGGTCCCATCTCAGCGTTTAGGACGGCGCACTCAGTCCCTATCCCCGTCTTGGCAACGCTCGCTCCGAGGAGACCGCCTACTATAAGGAGCAGGATTATGTTGGGCAGGTTCTGGGGCGTGAGCATGTGCTTGGCTATCTTGGTCTTGGCGAGGCTGTCGGCCCAGCCCATCTGCACCGCGTAATCGATGCCGAAGAGGGCGTTTGCCAGGATGACCAAGGCGAAGACGGCCCAGAAGGCGTACAGCAGGATCCTGAGCCAGTCCTTGCCCGGGTTGTAGTTGAAGTCCAGGGTGAGGCCGTCAGCCCATCCCCTGCTCTTGGCTTCCTCCACGTACCACTTCGTGTCCTGGGACTTGAAGTACTGGACGAGGCCGAACTTGCTCATTATCATTATCCCTATGCCAGCGGCGATCGTGGCCGTGATCATCACCACGAAGCTCTTGATGTTCATCGCCGCCCATCCGCCTAGTAAGTGGTGCAGCGTGCAACCTCCCGCCACCCTAGTGCCCCACGCGAACATGAAGGCTCCCAAGGCGGTGAAGATCAGGAAACCCTTCGGGTACCTGACCCAGCTCCTCACGTCCTCCTCCAGGTATGCCAGCACCAGCCCCGTTATTATGGCGCCCAAGATCACCCACTGTATGTCCGGCTGGTAGTCAGGCCTCGTGGCGATCAGGCTGTGGCCCGTCAGCCTGGCCTCTAGGCCAGCTAGCATCCTGGCCATACCCGAGGTCACGCCGATGAACTTGTGCTTCGGGTGACCTAGCGGGAGGAACCAGTAGTTTATGGCCTCGGCCAGGCCGGTGAGCACGCCGGCAGTCCACCAAGGCCACTGCTTCTTCAGGAAGCTCATGGTCTCACTAGGCATGTGACGATATCACGCCGTTTATAAGTAGACATCTGTCTTATTTGCGCCCCATGGGCTGGGGTGGTGCACGACGGGCGCGCGGGTCCCGTCGGCTGAACTACTTGAAGACCATTTGATCGATCATACGAACTCGCCCGAGGGGGTCTGGCGATGCCCGGTCATCTGGTCACCTGGATTCCCTCAGCAGTGCGAGGACCTCCTCCATATCCGGCTTCTCCTTGAGTGGATACTCCCTGGCGTAGATGACCCGACCCTCCTCGTCCAGGACGAGAACGGCCCTGCCTGAGATCCCCCTCTCCTCATCGAACAGGCCGTATGCCCGAGCAACCTCCCCGTGGGGCCAGAAATCCGAGAGAAGTGTTGTTTTCACGACGCCGATGTGCCTCGCCCACGCCCTCTTGCTGGGGACCGGATCCACGCTTATGCTCAGGGGGACCGCGTTCAGATCCGCCAGCTCGTCATATAGGGACTCGAGCTCCCTCACCTGCTCCTCGCACACACCCGTCCAGGCGAGCGGGTGGAATGAGAGGACGACCCTCTTACCCCTGAAGCTCGAGAGCCTGACCTCCTCGCCGAACTGATCTGGGAGGGAGAAATCTGGTGCGAGAGAACCGACATCTATCATTAGTTCACCATAGTTATAAGAAATGGATTTTGATAAAGATTACCACTTGCCCTCAACGATTGACCCGAGGACCTCCGCGAACCTCTCGACCTCCTCCAACGTGTTGTAGAGGTAGAAGCTTGCCCTGACCGTGCCCTCGTCGGCCCCCAATCTCCTGTGAAGCGGGTGAGCGCAGTGCAGGCCAGTCCTCACCGCTATTCCCCTCGCATCCAGCAGCGCGCCTACCATGTGGGGGTCCATCCCCCTGACGTTGAACGTCAGTATCCCTCCCCTCCTCTCCACGTCCCGGGGCCCGTAGAGTATCACGCCATCCATCCCGGAGAGGAGTTCCAGCCCCCTCGCCGTCAACCGCTTCTCGTGCTCCCTCACCCTCTCCATACCCACATTCATGAGGTATTCGGCAGCCCTAGCGAGGCCTATCCCTCCCGCTATGTTGGGGGTGCCTCCCTCGTGCTTCCACGGCAGCTCCGCCCACTCGACGCCCTCCAGCGTTACGTCCCTTATGGTTCCTCCGCCGGGCTTGGCAGGTCTCATCTCCTCGAGCAGGTCCCTCTTACCATACAGCACCCCGGTGCCGGTGGGTCCGAGCATCTTGTGGCCGGAGAAGGCCAGGAAGTCCACGTCCAGATCCTTGACGTCAACGGGCATGTGCGGGACCATCTGAGCGCCATCCAGTACCACAACAGCCCCTACCTCGTGGGCCGCCCTCACGGCCCTCCTCACATCGGGGATGGCACCTGTGACGTTGGACATGCCTGATATGGCCACTACCTTCGTCCTCTCGTTGATCAGGGACTCCAGCTCGTCCATCCTCGGCATCCCCTCGTCGTCCACGTCAGCGTATACCACCTCCGCACCGGTCAGCTCCGCGACGGCCCTCCAGGGGAGCATGTTGCTGTGGTGCTCCATCACAGTGGTGACT
>WAOH01000065.1 GCA_015521385.1 Thermoproteota archaeon | reverse complement strand
TGCGATGACCGTCCACCGTCCAGTGATCGAATTGGTAGCCAGCGTTGGGGATGGCTCTCAGGAATATCTTCTCACCCTCTTTCAGTGAGTGTTTCCCCTGACCGAGCGGTTTGACTTCTCCCGCGTAAGGAGGATTCACCTTTATGGTCACCTCGTGCAATCTCTTGAAGGTCGCCGTGGTCGGCTTGATCGTGACCGTGGGTATGGGTATTATCGTTATAGGAGGCTTCGGAATGGTCACAGTGGGATTTGTCTTGGTAACGGTGATGGTGGGAGTCGGTATGGGAGTCGGCAGCTTTATCGGAGGCGGAAGCACTGTTACAGTGGGGAGTTTCACGGGAGAAGCTGATGTCAAGGTGTAACCCGAGACCAGCACCGCTACGATCATGAGGACAGCTAGTCTACTAAACTTCACTTTTCATCGCACCTCCTGAAAATTTCATCGGATTGATTAAAATAAATAATTTACTCTATCGGTTCTTAAGACCTAAAGCCCACAGTGAATCATCACGACTTTTCATAAATATGTTGAGAAAATATCGTCCTCATTATATAAAATTGGCATTCCAAATAGGGGGAAATCGAGTGAGGACCACATTTGCTCGCCCATCACATGGACAAATATTTACCGAACCCTCGGAGTGGGAGGCTTACTGAAAGAGTGGTTCCTCAGCCGTGCAAAAAGCTATATCTAACTCTGGTCTGCCTCCGGGGGTGTTTCCCTGGATCTCAAGTGGAGAAGCCGTATGGTAACTGAGGGGCCGGAGAGGGCTCCTCAGAGATCCTTGTTCAAGGCTGCAGGCCTTGATGAGGAGGACCTCAGCAAACCCCTCATAGGTATCGCCAATTCCTGGAACGAGATAGTCCCCGGCCACGTGCACCTCGATAGGGTGGCCGAAGCCGTGAAGCAGGGTGTGAGGGAGGCTGGCGGGACCCCTCTGGAGTTCAACACCATCGCGATCTGCGACGGCATAGCCATGGGGCACGAGGGTATGAAGGCCCCCCTTCCCAGCAGGGAGCTGATAGCGGGAAGCGTCGAGCTCATGGCGAAGGCCCACGCGTTCGATGCCTTGGTGCTGGTCACCTCGTGCGACAAGATAACTCCCGGGATGCTCATGGCGGCTGCCAGGCTGAACATACCCGCGGTCCTAGTCAATGGGGGCTGCATGCTTCCCGGATCGGTTGACGGGAAGGAGATGGCCCTGAGCCACGTCTTCGAGGCGGTGGGCCAGTACAAGGCCGGGAAGATAAGCGAGGACGAGCTGAGGAGGATCGAGTCTCACGCGGTCCCAGGCCCGGGATCGTGCGCCGGCCTCTACACGGCCAACACCATGGCGATAGCGGCGGAGGCGCTGGGCATGGCCCTTCCATGGACCTCGACCATACCGGCCGTCTCGGCCGAGAGGATCAGGGCGGGCAGGGCCGCGGGCAGGGCGGTGATGGAGCTGCTGAGGAGGGGGATAAGGCCTAGGGACCTGATGACCAGGGAGGCCTTTGAGAACGCCATAAGGGTCGATGTGGCCTTGGGTGGATCGACCAACGCGGTGCTCCACCTGATGGCCATTGCCAAGGAGGCTGGGGTCGACCTTCCCCTCGAGCTGTTCGACGAGATAAGCAGGGAGACCCCGCACATCACCAATCTCAATCCTGCGGGCCCCCATTACGTCAGGGACCTGCACTACGCGGGCGGCGTGCCGGCCGTCTTCAGGGAGCTGGCGGAGATGATGCACCTGGATCAGCTCACCGCGGCAGGTGAGACGTGGGCGGAGATTGTGAAGAGGGCCGAGGTGAGGGACAGGAAGGTTATAAGGCCTAAGAGCAACCCCTATCACGAGCAGGGAGGTCTGGCAATCCTCTGGGGGTCTCTCGCTCCGAGGGGAGCGGTGATAAAGCAAACTGCTGTTGATCCGGAGATGCTTGTGTTCAAGGGCAAGGCAAAGCCCTTCGATTCGGAGGAGGAGGCCGTGCAGGCCATATTCGACGGGAGGATAGCTGAGGGCGATGTAGTGGTGATAAGGTACGAGGGGCCCAAGGGGGGCCCGGGCATGAGGGAGATGCTCACCGCGACGGCCACCATAATGGGGATGGGACTGAGGAGGGTGGCCCTCATCACCGATGGACGATTCTCAGGAGCAACCAGGGGACCGGCGATAGGTCACGTCTCTCCGGAGGCCGCGGAGGGCGGGCCGATAGCTCTGGTCGAGGAAGGGGACGAGATACTCATCGATGTCCCGAACAGGAGGCTCGACCTCCTGGTGGATGAGGACGAGCTGGAGAGGAGGAGGAAGGAGTGGACGCCGCCTCCTCCGAAGGAGAGTGGGTTCCTCGCCATCTACTCCATGCTGGCAGCGTCCGCAGATGTCGGGGCGGTGATGAGGCCTGATCTCGGGCTCACTCGGTGAGCTCCCTCGGTACCTCCCCCTTTTTCAGTTTCCTCTTGAGGTAGATCCTGAAGATCGTTATGTAGGCTGTGTAGAAGAAGGTCCCGTAGGCGAAACCCAGGAAGGCAAGCCCAACCAGTATCAGCAGGGCGCCGAGGAACCCGTTGAAGGCTAGGGTTGGGTAGCCGAGAGCTATCAGCATGGGCTCCGTCACGAGCAGCCTCGCCACGGGATAGGCCAGGAGCCAGGCCAGGGCTACCAGCAGGTAGGGGTGCCTGAACCTGTCCGGCAGGGGGAGGGCCCCTATGATCCTGTCCAGGTAGTAGGAGAGCACGAGAAGGGGTAGGAAGCTGGCGAGGGTGAAGGGAACCCCGTGATACCCGCTCGAGAGTACCGTGACCACCAAGAAGGCGATCATGGGTACCAAGGTGCACAGGAGCCCTATCCATCTTATGTAGATGAACTTCGGAGGAGCCTTGTACATCCGGCGGACCTCCCCGCCTCACATAAAAAGGTGGGTGGTGGTCACTCCAGTATCTCGTAGGGGGACTCGGTCGGCCACTTCGGCACCAAGGGAACCATCATTATTCCGCCGACGGCCACGTACCTCAGGACCTCGCTGCCTGTGTTGTGTATCCTGTGCCTCACCCCCTCCGGCAGGAAGACGCCGTAGCCCGCCTTGACCGGATATCTCTCGCCCTCTATCTCCACTTCCCCCTCGCCCTGGAGGATGTAGTAGACCTCCTCGCACCTGTGCCTGTGCAGGGGTGTGTGGTGGCCCGGATCCACCTCAACGACGCCCAGGATGAGGGTCTTCGGATCCGGATCCACGTTCTCCGGATATATTATCTTCAGATCCCTCACGGGTTTCCTCTCACCGGCCCCCTTCTCCATGGGAGCGCCACCGGTAACTTCCTCGGGACTCACCACATACTTCGGCATGGTCACATCCCTCCCGTCAGGTCCTTCTTGAGGAGCTCGTGGGGGGGAGAGAACACCTCCACCACGACCGTGTCCTCCAGCGCCTCGGCCTCGTGCTCGACATCCGGGGGTATTATGTAGGCATCACCGGGATTGAGCTCGTGGGTCTCATCCCCTATCCTTATCCTGAGCCTCCCCCTGACTATGTAGCCAGACTGCTCGTTGGGGTGGGAGTGCGCGGGCGCGACGGCGCCCTTCCTCAGAGAGATCTCGAGCAGAAGTATCCTCTCCCCCAGCGCGAGGGCTCTTCGAGTGACGCCCGGCCAAGTCTCGTACGGCCTGGCGTCGACCCTCCTGAGCATCCTGTACATGCCATCACCGCGGATAGAGACTGGAAACGATATTAATCTTTGCCCGGAGAGTTCATGAAACATGTATGTTCCTTATAGGCTGTTTTCTCATCTTAATTATCATCAAACCGGCAATATCACAACATATATTAATAGAATTTTGGAGGAGTTTATGCTGAAACTTAACGTTAAAAAGATGGCCATTTTAATCGGCGGGTCCTATAGCTGAGCCATCGGACTCAGCGGGGACCGGAGAGCCATCTTTATATTAATTGCCTAAGGAGTGTTAGACAACAGACAGGGTGCTAGCCATGGCGAAGGAGGAAGGTGGAAGCCTGATTTTTGGAAGATTTACGAAGCCATTTGACGTCAAGGACCTCCCAGACTTCCCAGGATGGGCTGCAATGTTCGGACCGGGCCTGGTATGGGCGGGGCTCTCCCAGGGAAGCGGGGAGCTCATATGGTGGCCCTACATGGTGGCCAAGTACGGCCTCTTCTTCCTTGGATGGCTCCTCTTCTACGCTTCCCTCCAGTACTGGGTCAATCTCGAGATAGCCAGGTACACGATGGCCACTGGAGAGTCCATATTCGAGGGATTCCACAGAGTGAATAGGCTCTACGGTTGGTTCGCGTTCTTCGTAGCCCTCGTCGTATATCTGTGGGTAGGAGGCTACGTGTCGGGCGGTGCAACCGCCTTAGCTGCGCTCACGAAGTTCCCACCTGGATGGGATGCAGCGGGTCAGACCAGATTCTGGTCAGAGGTGGCGATATTCCTCATCTGGGTCATGTTCATGATAGGACCGGTGGCCTACAAGATCGTGGAGTACATAGAGAGCCTGGCCGCCATAGTGTCGTTCGGCGGTATGCTCCTCGTGGTGCTCTTCTCACCCGCCGTGGGCAAGGTGGTCGGGGAGTACTTCCCGGCCCTGATACCGTTCAGCCAAGGATTCAACCTGCTTCCGTCCAACTTCGACAAGGCTGATATGGGCATCTTCATAACGCTGATAGCCTACACCGGGGCGGGAGGTATATGGAACCTCCTGTACAGCTTCTGGGTCAGGGACAAGAACGCAGGAATGTCAGCCCACATAGGCAGGGTGACCAGCCCGATAACCGGCGAGCCCGAGCCGATACCCGGCGTTGGAGTGGCGTTCCCCGACACGCCGGAGAACAGGAAGAGATGGAAGGACTGGGTGACCTGGCTCTGGGTCGACAACCTCTTCGGGGTCGCGTTGAACACGCTCACCATCGTGCTCACGACCCTGCTGACCTACGCCGTTCTCAGGCCTGAGTACCTGCAGAAGGGAGCTGAGGCGCTGCCCAAGGGCTTCAAGCTAGTAGTCGTGCAGGCCGAGTGGTTCGGTCACCTCTGGGGAGACGCTGGCAGGGCTGCCCTCTACCTGATTGGGTTCTTCTTCTTGGTCGACGCCTACATAACCGCCTTGGATGGGGTTGGAAGGATATTCGCCAGCAACGCCTACACCATACCCGGCGTGCCCGAGAAGATAGAGTACAGGAAGATCTACTACTACCTGATAACCATCTACACGGTGATAGGAGGCATAACAGTGCTGCTCCAGAGGCCTGGCTTCCTGATAATACTCACTGGAGTCACTAACATGTTCATAATGGTGATCTACACGTGGCTGTTCCTCTACCAGAACTGGTACATGCTGCCGAAGATACACCCGGCCGGCAAGGTAGTAAGACCCTCATGGATACCGTTCATCTTCACGCTGATAAGCGCCATAATGTTCACCTACGCCTTCGCTCTCTACCTCAACGTGCAGTTCCTCGGTGGCTGATCCCACCCTCTCCATTTTTTACCTCCAAACAACTTTAGATGAATGGATTTTCATATTAGTGGTGAAACTCTTTCTGAAGCTCCTGAGCGTCCGTCTCAACGTCCCAACCAGTTTACCCGGCTCGCTTCCCCGTTTACCCAATTAACTTTTTAATAGAGCCCGATCGGGGCTCATGGATTGAAATGGAGGTTACCTCTCCCGTCTTCTGGATAGCGTTCCACGCGATCATCGTGGTCTTCCTCTACCTGGACCTGAGGCACTACAAGAAGACGGAGGTGACGTTGAAGGACAGTCTTAAGTGGGTCGCCATCTGGATTTCGATAGGTCTGGCGTTCTCGGTATTCATTCTGGATATTTACGGCTTGGAGGAGTTCATAAAGTACATCACCGCCTACGTCACCGAATACACCCTGTCTATGGATAACGTTTTCGTCTTCCTGGCCATCTTTACGTACTTCTCCGTTCCCTACCACTCGAGACCGTTCGTGCTCCTCCTAGGTATAATATTCGCCGCCCTCTTCAGGGGCCTCTTCATAATAGTGGGCGTGGCCCTCCTCGAGAGGTATCACTGGATGGTTTACGTGTTCGGCGCCATACTGATCTACTCCGGATACAAGATGGCGAAGAGCGGTGCAGAGAGCGTGGACCCGGGGAAGAACAAGATCGTCCAGCTGGCCAAGAGGTTCCTTCCCCTGACCCACGAGTATGAGGGAGACAGGTTCGTAGTCGTGAGGAACGGCAGGAGGGTGTTCACTCCTCTCGTACTGGTGCTCCTAGCCATCGAGACCACGGACATAATGTTCGCCTTCGACTCGGTGCCAGCCGTATTGGCGATAACCAGGGAGTTCTTCACCGCCTACACGTCAAATATACTTGCAGTTCTGGGACTCCGATCCCTCTACTTCGTATTGGAGCATGGGGTCAAGCGCTTGGAGAACTTAGGTAAGGGGTTGGCCATCTACCTAGTTTACTTGGGTGTGGCCTTCCTGCTGACTGCCTTCGGGATACACATGCCCACGGGACTCTCACTCGTCCTGATACTGGCCATACTCGCTTGGGCGTTCCTCACGTCGAGGAAGGGTAATGAGGAGGCCTGAACCCGTCGCGCGATCATAATTTTTTCACAATTTTTACCTTATAGGGGAAACCGTTATCTCTTTCCCCCTCCCCATTGCGCGGTGATCCCCTATGACCAAGAAGGTCCTGATCGTGGCTGGGGATGCCGTGGAGGCCCAGGAGCTGTTTTACCCGTACTGGCGTCTGAAGGAGGAGGGATTCGAGGTCCACGTCGCCGCTCCCACTAAGAAAACGCTGATGACGGTAGTTCACGACTTCGAGCCCGGCTGGGAGACTTACACCGAGAAACCCGGGTACAGGTTCGGGTGGGTGGACAAGGAGTTCAAGGAGGTGAACCCGGAGGAGTACGACGGGTTGGTCATTCCCGGGGGAAGGGCGCCGGAGTACATAAGGCTGGATCCCGACCTAGAGAGGATAGTCAGGCACTTCATGGAGGCCAAGAAACCAGTAGCTGCGATCTGCCACGGCCCTCTCCTTCTTCACCGGGTACAAGCTCATAAGCCCGGGAATGAAGATGACCTCCTACGTCGCCGTTAGCCCCGATGTCAAGGCCCATGGAGCCGAGTACCTTGATCAGGAGGTAGTGGTCCACGATAACCTGGTGACCGCGAGGGCCTGGCCGGATCTGCCCGCTTGGATGCGGGAGTTCATCAAGATGTTGAAGGCCTGACTCTCGTCTCTCATCCATTTTTTATGGTGACACTCTTCGCAGTATCGCGTTTTAATTTACTGCTACTGAGTGGGGCGGGTGGATCCGTTGAGTGGATCTGAGCTGGACAGCATCTACTCCCTCATACCGTGGCATGGGGACCCTTACACACCCGAGGGGAGGAAGAGGTACGAGAGGGCCCTGAAGGAATTCTCGGAACTCATGGATCATCCCTTCCTGAGCGGGCTTCCAGAGGAAGTGACGGTCCTGGACATCCTGAGCGGGGAGGGGATAGGTGGAGTGGCCCTCTCGAAGTCCCTGAGGAGGAGAGTGAGGCTCTACATGATGGATCTGAGGGAGGGGGCGCTGGAGGTAGCGAGACGCTTCTCCAAGGAGGAACTCGGTGAGGAGGCCGTGACGTTGGTCCACGACGCCACGAGGGCTCACGAGGTGGTGGAGGACCTCGACTTGGTTCTCATGTACGGGCTCTCCACCCCGCACTTCGATCCATGGAGGGCCATACTCCTCCTAGCCTCCGTCAGCGAATCCCTGAAGGATGAAGGTGTCTTCCTGGTCGAGGAGGCTGACAGGAGGTACTGGGTGTTCTACATGACGGGTTACAAGGAGGTGATGGCGGAGTTCAAGGGAGATGAGCCCATCCTGAGCATGCACAAGGGATACGATTTCAGGAGGGGTGTGTTCAAGCGCGCGCACCTCTCACTCCTCAGAGGGGAGATGGCAGAGCTCGAGGTCTACTTCTGGGGAGTCGCTGACTTCCTTTCCCTCATGTGGCTGTTCTTCCAAGAGGTGGACATGCGACCCTTGGATGGCAGGAGGTACATCCTTCTGGCGAGGCGCCCGAGGAGGAAGGTCAGGCCCGAGCACCTGAAGCTGCCCTCCATGCTGGGGTGATGCTATGAAGCCGGAGGACATGAAGAGGTTCTACTCCCTCTTCCCCTGGCCGGAGGATCTTGAGGGAAGCGGAAGGGAGAGGTACGGCAGGGCGCTGACCTACTTCAGGAGGGTGGTGACACATCCCTTCTTCTCGAGGGACTCCTTCAGGGTGCTCGATCTGATGGGCGGTGTCGGGATAGGTGGAGTCGCCCTGTGCAAGGTGCTGAAGGAGGCTGGCAAGGATGTAGAACTCACGGTGCTGGACCTGAGGGGGGAAGCCCTGTCCAAGGCTGGGGACTTCGCCCTGAGGGAGCTGGGGAAAGCGCCAACCCTGGTCGAGGGGGACGCGTTCCAGGCCCACGAGCTGGTGGATGGGGCCGATGTGGTCCTGGTTTACGGGTTGACGATGCCCCACTTCGATCCCTGGAGGGCCTCCCTCCTCCTGAATTCTATGAGAGAGGTTGTGAAATCCGATGGAGCGGTTCTGATACACCACCTAGATCAGGTCTACTGGGAGGGGTACCTGCACCCCTCGGGAGATGTTTATCCATTCTTCTTCAACGGAGATGCGACCCTGAGCCTCTACAGGGAGTACGACGCCAAGAGGGGATCCATGAGGAGGGTCGTGGTGTCTCCAAGGACCGGCGAGATGGTGGAGTACGATGTGTATCAGTGGAACGTCTCCCTTCTATCGTCGCTCGTCTGGGTCTTCTTCGAGGATGTCGAGTACTTCCCCATCATTCCGGACGAGAGTGCAGGAATTATAATGGGAATAGGTCCGAGGGCAGGTTGGGAAGTGAGGGACTTGGTGATTCCACCAGCAGTAAGATCGTGAGATCGCGGTGGCGTATGGATACCCTAGGTCAGCCCCCTAAAAGAGGATCCACCCACTCTGGAGCATATGCGCGTTCCAGTACGGATCAAGAGGATTCGCGAAAGTTTGGAGAGAAGGTAATCAGGGATATATCACCCCTCCCTCTTCTTCATCTCCTCGAGTATGGAACTCAGGAGCTGCTCGGCCTCCCTCACCGCGAGCTTGGCCTCCCCCTCGGATGTCAGCTTTCCCCTGTAGTCGGCCCTCTTCCTCAGCTCGTATAGGGG
>WAOH01000064.1 GCA_015521385.1 Thermoproteota archaeon | reverse complement strand
AGCCTGTGCGCCTGCCTCCTCACGAGGGATCTGGTGGGCAGCACGTATATCAGCCTAGAAACCAGCCAGTCCCCGGAGATCACCTGGTGGATGAAGGGCATCGTAGCGGCCTCGGTCTTCCCCCCGGCAGTTGGGACCTCTATTGTCACGGTTCCCCCGCTTCCCATGACCTCAAGGATCCTCTCCCACGCTCTCCTCTGATAATCGTAGGGCTCGTATCCGGTGAGGGCCCTGAAGGTTTCCTCCACCGCATTCACCGGCATGCTGGACACCTAAGGCAGGAGTATTCCGACCTCAGAGCCGCGGAACTCCACGCAGGAGTCGACCTCTCCTAACTCGCTCACGGTGTAATAGACCGAGCGGGTTTCCGGGTCCCTCATTTCCCTGAGCGGTAGGACGAATCTCTCCCTCCTATCCTCCCCGAATGACGGCTCCTTCAACATTGGCTGGATCATATAGCTTCCCTTCAATGAGGTGGGCGTGCATGAGCTGAGGGAAATGTACGTGTTCAGGCGAGCTCTCTTGGTAAGTACGGGAAGCCACTGGACATCGATCACCGAGCCGATGCTCTCTGTATCGCCCAGCGAGTTCAGGAGGAAAGCCGCTCTCTTCAGCTCACTTTTCTCTCCCTCGTCCAGATCTCTGAATACGAAGATGATCAGGAGCTCCCGGGAGAACATGTACTCCCTCACTAACGCGTCGCTCTTCTCAAGATTCCCGTCCCTACTCGACTCCAAGGTCCTCAACCTCTTGAGCAGGAATGGGTTCCTCACGATCGCAGAGTTCCAAGGCCTCGCTGAGACCATAACCAGTCTCGATTTGATCACATCCACCAACCTCATGGCCAGCTCGTCGAGACTGCTTCCCGAATCGTTCCTCAGATAGGCCAATCCCCTAGCTAGGGCCCCTATCAGGGTGGAGGGAGGGGGGAGCACGAGGGATGTCCTCACTTGGTAGGTCCTCTCTGCCGTGGAGTAGAGGGGAAATCTCGCGAGGAGCACGAGGGCTTCCATCAATTCTTGCCTCCGGTGGACTCAAGAAGCTTGGAGACCAGCTCTCCTATACTGCCCACCTCTTCGCTCCCTTCGATGGGGAACTCGATCCCGGGACTGTGGTAGGCACTGAAGGAGAAGAAGTCGGCGACCCCCCTCAGCAATCTAGCGCTCTCCTCTATGTAGTCCTTGTAGAAGCCGTGAACCAGCGCCGGCATGGGTCGCTCACCTGATACCGCGATGAACTCCTCCAGCTTAATCACTGGATAAGATCTGGAGAGATTAGCACCCATGCTTCCCGAGAGGAGGTTTATCAGAGCCTCCAACGCGCTCGATATTCTGGCCTCCCTCTCGTTCTCATCGCTCAGGACCAGGTTGGGCCTATTCTCTTCTGAGTTCCAAGGCTTGGACTGGGGGATTCCCACCATCCCCAGATCTAGGACCAGGGAGAAGCCGTACACGCCGGTAGCGTACTCCCTGTTGAAAAGCATCATCGCCGTCTCCTCGCCTGCTGATATCTTTCCAGCTTCGTCCACGTCCACCCTGTTATGCTTCACCGCGTGAACGAGCCTCTCATCCACGGATTCTATGAAGTCCTCGGTCGGCAGGAGGAAGGATGTCTTCACGAGTGAGACCCTCCTGACACCCGTTTGAGGGGCCAAAAATCCGTGGATGTCGGCATCAGCGAACTCCTTTATTATCTTGCCCTCGTCCTCTAGCTTGACTGGAGTACCGTCCACTTTGTTGTGTTTATCCTCCCCTTTGGCGAATCTCGTGGCGTTGTACCTGATGGCCCTGGAGGTCAGGTTATTGGCGTAGTTCGTCCTCCTGAAGGAGTCCACGAAGGCGACGAAGTGCCAGTGCTTCAACATGTTACCGGATATTGCCGGAACCTCTACAATCCTCCACCCGTCTCCAGATCTGAGGCTCACCCTCGCCTTGGTTATCTCTATGTAATTCGTCCCCCCTCCACCTTGGGTATTCAGTGAGTGGGAATTCAGGCGAACCCTACCCGAGATCCTCAGATACATCAATCCCACCTCCCTAGGGAAAGGAGAGCCAACCTCAGACCGATGGTCCTGACCCTCCGCCCGTCTCCCTCGGCCCTTTCCAGCTCCTCCTCGAACCTCTTGAGATCCTCGGCGGAGGGAAAACTCAACTCCATCCCCAGCTCTTCAGCCTTCCTCTCGAGCTTCTTTCTCATCCTGAGACCCCTGACCAGGGACTCCCTCAACTCGTTGGCAGTCCTAGCTTTGGCGATCCCGTCGATCACATCGTAGG
>WAOH01000063.1 GCA_015521385.1 Thermoproteota archaeon | reverse complement strand
CAGGAAGGAGGTCCTGTTCTCCACGGGGATGTACGATCCCGACGTGGTCACCGAGGACTTCGACATCACCATAAAGGCGCTGAAGACCGGCAAGATAGTTCAGGCCAGCTCACTAGCTGTAGCGTTCACGGAGGTACCCAAGAGGCTCAGGGACCTGTACAAGCAGAGGATGAGGTGGTACAGAGGGGCCTTCGAGGTCCTCCTGAAGCACAGGGACGCCTTGCTCAATCTCAGGTACGGCTACCTCCAGAGGCTGGTGTTCCCGGCCCTGATCATGCAGCTCCTCGTCATCCCGGTAGTTGACGTGGCCGTCCTCCTCTCCCTTGCGCTCGGCATACTTCACGGGCTATTCATCCCCCTTCTAATGCAGTTCGCCCTGTTCTCCCTCATCCAGTTCCTGATATTTCTCCTGTCTCTCCAGATAGCTGGAGAGGAGGACATATCCCTGGCGATCCTCCCCCTCTTCGTCGTAGGATACAAGCAGATGCACGAGGCGTGGATGATTAAGGCCCTGATCGACACGATCATCGCGAGGGCCAAGGGGAAGAGGTTCGAGTGGGATGAGCTGGAGAGGGAGGGACTGAGCTACGAGCCCGTATGACCGGTCAGCTCCTCCCAGAGCCCGGCCACCTCACTCACCAGCTCCTCCTCTCCCTCGATCACCAAGTGATTCTCACAGGCGGCCAGCAGATTGGCGCAGAGGTCCAGGTAGCAGGATATCTCTGGGGTCCAGAGGAGCACGATCACCCTGACCCTGTCGGCCAGCGGGAGAACGATTGCCTCGAACTCCTCCGAGTCGTTCGGGATGGGCACGGCAACCCGAAGCTGGGGTCCGGAGATCAGGAGGCTGGCGTCGGGAAATCGCTCCTCCAGCTTCCTCGCGAATGAATGGATCCTGAGAAGCTCAGAACGATCTATCTGTGAGAGCCTCAGGGGTCGTCCGTAGCCGTTCCTGAGAATAGGAATCCTCAGGCGGGACCTCAAGATCTCCTCGCCTCCTCCAATGCCCTAGCTACGACGTCAAGTGGGTCGCCAACCGACCTGAGGAATTCGGTCGCCCTCCTCTCTAGCTCACCGGAGCTCATGTCCTCAAGCAACCTCTCGTAGCTACTGACCACCGTGTCCTCCCGTGCCTTCACTATGAGGCCCTCCCTCATGAGCACCTCGGTGACGCAGGGATCTTCCCTGGGGAATAGGGATATCGCCGGGATGCCTAGGAGCGCCGCCTCCCTTATCATGGTCCCCCCGCCGGAGAGGACCCCTGCCGAGGTGGAGATCAGGTCGAGGCCGTCGACCACCCCGTCGAACGTAGAACCGTCCGGCAGGACGATCCCGCCTCCCCTCGGCATCCTGACCTCCTCGAGGCCGGTCGATCGCAGCAGCCTGCTCACGGCATCCTCGAAGTGCTCAGCAACCTCCAGGTAGTGGGATCCGACGGGAGGGGGCCTGACTATGACGTACCCCCTCTCCTCGAGCCCGAGACGCCTGTGCTCCTCCCTCGTCGGTTCCTCGAGGTAGTCTAGGACGTGCGATACCTCGAAGACCCCCCTGAACCTGAGGGTTGGTCCGTAGGTCGGGCCCCGGAAGCACTCCGGCACCACCGCCACGGTCGAGAGGGGGAAGGTCAGCCTAGTGACCACGTGGGGCGGGAGGTCGTTGTCGTTGAGGACCACGAAAGGTATTCCCAGTCCGAAGGCCACCCTGGCCTGTTCCGTTGATCCCTTGGAGGTGGCCACGCTCACATCCAACCCATCCACCAGCTCTGTCAGCTCCCTGACCCTCTCTGCGAATGCCCTGATCTTCTCCTCCCTCGTCCGGCCCCACCTGCCCACTACCAGAAAGTCCCGGTTCAGCAGCCTGCGTGTCAGCTCCACCAGCGGACCCTTGCGCCTGACCGTCACCAGAGCTTCCTGCGGGTATTTGCGGAGGAACCTCCTCCAGAGCCTGACGTGAGGCTCGTTCACCACGTCTATCCACAGCATGTCATCACCTAGGGCTAGGGGGTGAGGGCATACTCGACCACTAGCTTGACATCGGTGCCCAGAGCGTGCCTCACCGTCTCCTCCGCTGCCCTCACGACAGCGGGGGTCATCACGGGTCCTCGCTTGAATTTAACCTCGCTTACATATATCTTAGCTCTCAGCACCCACTGGGCGCCTCTTGAAGTGAGGGAGACGTTCACATCCTCCGGGAGCACTCCAGCGTATGACGCGATTATCTCCTTCACGACCTTCATCACATTACCGGTGGAGAGGGTCTCGGCCGCCCTCATGGACTCGAAGGCCGCCGCGCTGTGGATCATGAGGGTGAGGAATGTGAACACCACGAAGGCGTACAGGGCGATCCTCTTCCTCCTCTGCCAGAGGAACTTGCTGGAGTAGACTGTGACGAAGGCCGCTAGCAGGAGGGTGTACCCGGCGCTGACGTGGGTGAACCTGTTGATCCCGAGAATGTATCCGGAGGTGAGCCAGAGCAGGAGACCGTACCCTAAAACCTTCGCCCTGCTCTTCCAGCTCCCCGTCTCCCTAGCCCTCATGGCCTCAAGGGTCGTCAGCCTCAGGAAGGCCGCGGAGGCGATTAGGGCGAGGAAGAAGGTCACGTTGGGGGTCAATATATCCAAGGGAAGAAGCGACGAAATGAAGCCGATGACTGCGAGCAGGGATTCGTGAACGGTCGAGAATATAGAAGAGACATCGGTGGATATTATGACCCCGAACATCCAGCTCAGCACTATCGGCAGGAGAACGAAAGCCACCCTCCTCCCGATGGCCTTGAGGGCCTCCCCAGGAGATTTGGTGCCAAGCAGGCCCACGGAGACCTTGACCCAGAGGGAGAGGAACCAGACCGCGGCGACTATGAAGGACCCCACGGCCCTCAGCAGGACCTCGGCGCTGGTCCTGGCGACCCTGCCCGACACCTCACTAAAGGACTCCATGAACTCGTGGAAGACCCGATCTATGACGGGGTATATGGCGTAGAACTTCGCCGAGATGTAGCCGGCAGCTATGAGGGCTATCACGTTAACCGCCACGAGCGTGGCGGAGCCGACGAAGAGGGAGGGGTTCAGCATCGCCAGCGAGACACCCACGGCCGCGGCAGGAGGGACGAGGGCTATGGCTATAGCTGAGCCTACAAGCGCGGCTTCAGCTCTCTCGTGCATCATGGCGACGGAGCCTGCGAATCCCGCCGCCAGGGCTATGGCCAGATCGACGAGGTTGGGGCTGCCCCTGGCTGCCAGCTCCTTGGTCACCTGCAGGGGCACGTATGAGCCAGCGAGAGCTGCGGTAACCCAGGAGAGGGCGATCACCAGGAGGAGGCCCTCGAGCCCCACCTTCAATCCGGTGTAGAACAGGTCGAGTCCCGTCTTCTCCTCCCTCCTCACGTCTATGAGGGCCAGGCCGACTGCCCCGGCGACTATGGCCCCCATGAGGGGCGAGAGGAGCATTGAGCCTATGATCGCGTAGACGTTGTCTGCCATGAGCCCCACAGCGGCCAGGGCGCTGGCCAGGGAGGTCATTATCATGGATTTCGGATCGGAAACCTCCTTTATCTGATCGAAGGCCCTTCCCAGAATTCTGAGGGCCCTCTGATTCGCCTCGTTTATCACCTCGCTGCTCTCGGACTCCTCCATCTCCGAGACCAGGTAGTAGGTGAGGGTTATGTACCCGGTGGTGTAGAGGGG
>WAOH01000062.1 GCA_015521385.1 Thermoproteota archaeon | reverse complement strand
GGGGGATGGCCCTCCCCCTGAGGGTGTGGGTGGAGAACTCGGTCATCCTGAGGAAGCACCTCGTACAGAGGTCTTTGGAGGAGTTCCTCGTCTGAGAACCGCCTTCTCACGAGAATCGACCCTCAGTCGATTTACCCGCCAGGCCCAACCGATCCCGCACCGCGGTGTCGGTCAGACTGTTCCGATCGCCAGACCGTCGCCCCTCACGTCGGAGCATCCCATCCTCAGCCCGTCTCCCCTGACTACTACGATCGCGGCAACTCCCATTCGGGATGGGAACGCCCTCCTCCTCGCCTCGAGTCCCATGGATCCCGCTCCGCTCAGGTCGATGCCCGTCTCGGCGATCAGCACGCCCCTCGACGGGTCCACGAAGGCGCGAGGATAGTCCAGAGCCTCCTGAGGACTCATTCCATACTTGAAGATGTTCCCGGCTATCCACCAGTGTAGCTGAGGCCTGTAATGACCTCCAGAAGTTCCGATCGCGTACCAATCATCCTCACACCTCATCAGAAGGGAGGAGAGGGTGTGAAGAGTTCTCTTTCCGGGTTCCAGCATGTTGGCATGACCCTCCAGCAGGCTGAAGCTCGATCCCCTGTTGTTGAGCGTTATTCCCAGCCCGGGAACGGTGAGACCCGATCCGAAGGGCATGAACAGGCTCTGGATTCCAGCGACGATGGTGCCATCTCCGTCCGCGACGGCGAAGAAGGTCGTGTCACCCTCCGACAGGCTCCCTGGCTCGGATCCGCGCTCCAAGAGGTGAGGATCCAGCAGGTCCTCCACGCCTACGCTCATGTGGGCGGGATCCGTGATGTAGGAGTCCCTGATAGCGTACGCTCTCCTCGAGGCGTTCACCATAAGCTCGATCCTGCGCCAAGAGTTCGGGTCGAAGGACCAGTCCCCCTCCGTAAGCATCATCATGTGCAGAGTGGTCAGGCCTTGGGTGGGGGGCGGCATCTCGTGGGCGGTACAAGACCAGACGTCTACCTCCAAGGGGCTCCCCATCGAAGCGTGATAGGATGCCAGGTCCTCCACCTCCAACACCCCTCCCCTCTCCCTGACGTAATTCACCATCTCCTCGGCTATCTCTCCCTCGTAGAAGTCCCTTGGATCCTCAGAGATCACATCAAGGACCCTCCTCAGTCCCTCGAACCTGACCCTCTGACCCAACCGGGTGATACCGAGGTAGGCCTCGGCGGAGCCTCGATCACCCCTGAGGAGGTCCTCCTGCATTCTAACTGCCCTGACCAGACTTCTAGAGGCCGGAAACCCTCGATCGAGGATTCTTATGACCCTGCCCACGAGGTCGCTCCACTCCAGGCTTCCAAGTTCCCTCCACATCAGATGGAGGGCGTCGACGTATCCGGGAACGGTTATCGGGAGAGGGCCTCTTTCCGGCATGCTTTCGTGGCCCAGGCTCCTCACCAGGTCCACGTTGAGATTGGACGGCGCTGGGCCAGATCCATCCACGAAGAGGACCTCGCCTCGATCTCTGTACCCCACTAGGGCGAAGAAATCCCCTCCCAATCCGTTCAGATGGGGGAGGGTGATCGCCAAGGACAGGGAGGCCACAACGGCGGCGTCGACGGCGTTGCCCCCATCCCTAATTACATCGGAAGCGAGCAGGGAAGCTAGGTAATGCTCGGTCGACACCACGTCCCCGTAACCGAGGAAGGGATGCCTCAGTTCCATGCTCCCCGTTTCCTCGCTCGATTAAGAGCTGGGAGCTTAAAATCTCACCTGAAGCCCTCCATTCTCGCGAAAAAGGGGGAGTGTGGTGGAAGAGGAAGGGAGGTCAGACCCTACCGAAGAACTCCTTCACATGAGGCCTATACAGGTAGTACAGGATTATCGCGTCTATTACGATGGACACTATTCCCCCGTTCGCTATGTTTAATATCCCCAAGATGATCCCTATGATGCTGAGCACGACCCCGAGTACCCAGGCCCATCCCTTGCCGGTCCAGAGGCCCCAGCCCAGGACGAAGTAGAGTATCCCCAGCAGGATGAAGACAGCACCGAACACTCCGAATAGCGGTCCGAAGAATCCACCGGGAATTCCCTGAGCCGCTGCCATGCTTCCTAGGTAGGCTCCCGCTGCTAGCATGCCGAAGCCGCCTATCAGAGACAGTACTCCACCTATGAAGGACAGAATGGCTAGGATAGTGATGCCCGCAGGTCTCTCATATCCCATCAAAACACCTGCCTCGATTCCCGACGATGTAAACTAATAAACCCTATTCTCCCGAGCGCCCATTTAAACCAGTGAATGAATAACGCGCATTCTGTAAATCGCATGTAAGATCCCCTAGGGGCTTCGCGACCCGCGGCCTCCTCTCAGGTTCATCCGTATCGACTTTCAGGTATACTGGATTACGAGCTCTCGGCACGGGGTTTCCAGAAACGTCGTTGTTGGGCGTCCAGCTCGGGAACCCGGATCCACGGATCGGGATCCGGGATCGGGGTCGCCCTCCGGTGATACCATCCGGCCAGATCGAGGCGCGCACCGGTATGGTCCCAACGGGGAACCTAGCGATAGACGAGCCTCGGCGAGGCTCGAAAATTGGGAGGTGCTTCCCTCGGAATCGATTTAAAGGGGGCCCGCCAGTTCGAGCGGATGTCTATGATAAGGGTGGCCATCGGCGTGGACGACGATGAAACCGTTCTGAGCGAGGGGCACTTCGGCGACGCCAAGTACTACCTGATATACGAGGTGGAGGAGGATGGGAGCTACAGGCTGGTGGAGAAGAGGCTGAACACCGTCAGGGAGATGGAGGAGAGGGAACATGGCGATCCCAGGAAGTTCAGGGCCGTGGTGGAGCTATTGAGAGACGTTGACGTCTTCCTAGCTGGGAGGATGGGTCCCAACTACCTCAGGGTCAGGGAGTCAAGGCACTTCCCCATGGTGGTGGGGAGGAAGACCGTGGAGGAGGCCCTCTCTATCCTAGTGAGCAGGCTGGATGAGGTCTTGGAGGAGGTGAGGAGGAGGAAGGGCCTCGAGCGATGAACGCCACGCGGCTGATCCGACCATCATCGACAACCGCGCGTTCAACCGAGTGATGACCGCGGGCGTGGGGCCTATGGGGATGTCGATCCGCTAACAGCGGCAAAGGTCACATCGGGATCAGCCGCTCACCGGTAACCGTAACACTTCGCGAGGCTGAGGAGGTGCTGCCTCGCCTCAGCTGGGGAAGTGGTTGGGGCCTGAGGTGGTGGCTAGGAGCGACACGCCTCCATCGAGACCGCCATGCCACCCAGGTTGAAGCATGAGTGGGTCACCACGGCCGGCAGCAGGGAATCGGAGTAGATCCTGAAAAAGCCGGCCACGAGGCCCGCTGTCAGAGCTATGGCCAGGACCCATCTCAGGCAGGGGAGAGGGGCCTCCCTGTAGGGCACGTAGTGGATGGCCGCGAAGAGGACCGCTGGCAAGACGACTGCCATCACCTCCGCGGCCAAGTCCCTTCCCAGGCTCAGCAGGAGGTAGCCCTCCAGCAGGCCCCTGAAGAGCATCTCCTCCCCGATGGGCGCCATGAGGAGCAGGAGCACCGCCCTCTCCGCGGTGCCCTTGGGAAGGTAGGGAGGCTCGTAGTGACCGCTCCTGAGGGCCAGCCTACCCATGAGCAGGGACAGGGAGATGGAGGCGGCGAGACCCAGCTTGTAGGGAGGGGCGATCGACTGGTTGGCTAGTCCTCATCCGGCCGCTTCGCACCTAGGAGGTGACCGCGATCAGCGGCGTCTCAGCAGCAGGACCAGAGCCAGAATGACCGCGATCGCTAGCACTCCGATCAGGAGCTGGAGAGGGA
>WAOH01000061.1 GCA_015521385.1 Thermoproteota archaeon | reverse complement strand
CAAGGAAGATGTCCCTCCCGGATTCAGCAGAAGGGAGCTGGCCGTCAAGATACTCTATGAGGAACTCACAAACCTTCTGGGGAAGAGGCCAGCCGAGATAGAGATCGACGGCAAGAGGACCAATGTGATCTTGGTCGTCGGCATAGAGGGATCGGGCAAGACCACCACCGTGGCGAAGCTCGCTCACTGGTTCTCTAAGAGGTACGGAAAGGTGGCAATCGTGTCATCCGATGTGATAAGGCCGGCTTCTAAGCTCCAACTCGAGCAGATGGTTGGAAACGAGGTACCTGTATTCTGGGAGGATCACGGGGACCCGATCCGCATAATGAGGGACGGTCTGGAGAGATTCAGGAAGGAGAAATACAACGTCGTAATAGTGGACACCGCAGGAAGGCACAAGGATGAGGAAGGGCTAATGAAGGAGCTGAAGGAGTATTACGAGGCCGTCAACCCGGACATGGTCCTTCTGGTGGTGGATGGTACAATAGGACAGGCCGCCTATAACCAGGCGAAGGCCTTCGCGGACAGCATCCCCATAGGAGGAGTCGTCGTGACCAAGCTGGACGGAGCGGCCAAGGGAGGCGGTGCCCTCTCGGCTGTGGCCGCGGCCGGCGCTCCTATCTACTTCATAGGAACTGGTGAGAAGCTCGAAGACTTGGAGAAGTTCGATCCAGACAGGTTCGTCTCGAGGCTCCTAGGAGGGGGAGACGTTGTAGAGCTTGCTAGAAGGATGGAAGAGGCCTTCAAGGAGTCGGAGCTCCTGGAGAGAATTTCCAAGGGCAAGTTCGATTTGGAGGACTTCAGGGATTACCTGCAGCAGCTCAGGAAAGCAGGCCCCTTGGATAAGCTCTTGGAGATGATACCGGGTGTGGGTGGGAAGCTCTCCAACTTGGAGTTCGATCCGAAGGAGATGGATCGGTGGATGGCCATAATAAACTCCATGACCCCGGAGGAGAGGAGGGAACCCTCTCTCATCAGGGGCAGCAGGGTTGAAAGGATAGCTAGAGGTTCCGGGGTGACCGCCAAGGACGTCAGGAGGCTCCTCAAATCCTACAACCAAGTGAAGAGGATGATGGAGTCCATGTCCTCCCCCGCTAAGATGAGACGTTTGATGAGGAGGATGGGCCTTGGAGCCTGATTTCGAACTAGTAAGGGAGATAGTCGAGAGAGAGGGGAGGCTCTGTAGGTTCTGTCTTGGCAGCCTGATAGGCGGGAAGCTAGGAGCGATTCCCAATGCTGTGAAGGGGGCCGCTCTTGAGAGGACCTTAGAGCTCTCGGGGGTAGGTCTTGAGGGACCGTGCGCAATATGCGACGATCTCATTGGGGGCTCCTTGGAGGAACTGGTGGAGAGGGCGCTAAGGCTCCTGTCGGGCGTTGAGTACAGCAGCTTGAAAGCGGGGGTGAAGCTGCCTCCATGGCTGATCGAGAGGGAGGACCGGCTGAGGGCCAAGTACAATCCACCCAACATGGTATCGGTGAAGCTCACCCTTATCAAGTGGCTGGATCTGGTTCTCTCGGCTGAAACGGGCGCGCCCATTGAGAAGGACCCCGACATCCTGGTGACGTTCGATCTCGCTCTCAAGGATGTCGAACTCAAGATAAATCCGGTCTTCATCTACGGTAGGTACAGGAAGCTCGAGAGGGGCATATCCCAGTCTAGGAGGAAGTGTCCCTACTGCGGCGGTAGGGGATGCGAGAAGTGCAACTGGACGGGTAAGATAGCGGAGGGATCGGTTGAGGGGATGATAGGTGAGGTGATGAAGGAGTTCTTTGAGTCGGAAGATTACGTACTGCACGGCGCCGGGAGAGAGGATGTGGATGCTAGGATGCTGGGCAGGGGGAGACCATTCGTGATGGAGATGGTGAATCCCAGGAAGAGGAGGGCTGATCTCAAGAAGATAGAGGAGGAGATCAATACTAGATGGAGGGGAAAGGTGGAGGTACTAGATCTCAGGTACTCCAGCAGAGAGGAAGTGAGGAGACTGAAGGAGGGATCCCCCGAGGTGAGGAAGCTCTACAGGGCTCTGGTCGAGGTTGACGGGTTTGTAACTGAAGATGACCTAAAGAGGGTGGAGAGGGCGCTCACAGGAGCCGTCATAAGGCAGAGGACCCCCAAGAGGGTCGCCTGGAGGAGAGCCGATCTGGTAAGGGTTCGCAGGGTTTACGAGGTTAAGACCAAGAAACTAGATGAGAGGACTTTTGAAATGACCGTTCTCTGCGATGGAGGGCTTTACGTCAAGGAGCTGATATCCGGCGATGACGGCAGAACCACTCCGAGCGTGGCCGAGGTGTTGGGGAAAAAAGCTTTTTGTAGGGAACTGGATGTGTTAGAGGTACTCGGTCACTGACGAATAGGGTGAGTTGAAATGGGAAGGAGATCATTCGGATTTCTCTACAAGTCCAGGGACTTCCTCTCGAAGACTCCAAGGGAGCGGGGAAGGCCCTCTCCCGCGAAGTACCTGAGGGAGTTCAACGTGGGGGACAAGGTTGTGATAGATGTGGAGCCATCTGAGAGGAGGGGGATGCCCCACAGGAGGTACCAAGGCAAGGTCGGTGTGGTGGTGGGGAAGAGGGGCCACGCCTACCTAGTGGATGTGAAGCTCGGGAACAAGGTGAAGCATCTCATAGTCCTTCCAGTGCATCTCAAGAAGCACAAGGAGTGAATGAGGGATTCGACTTGTCCCAGTCGGAGGCCAGCGGAGAGAGGAAGCCCCTGACGCTCGCTGAGGTGAAGGCCTTAGTCTTCGAGAAGTGGACCTCCAACATGGAGAGGTTGAACTTGGATCAGAAGAGGCTCCTCACCTACCTCTCCAAGTTCACCAAGGTTGAAGACGCTGCTAAGGCTAGGGAGGTAGTAAATCAGCTGGTGGAGAAGTTCAACCTCAAGGAGGAGCACGCGGTCATGCTGGTTAATGTGCTCCCCAAGAGTGTGGAGGAGTTGAAGGCGTACCTCTACAAGGACTACCCTCTTTTAGGTGAGTCCGACTACAAGGAAATGCTTAACTTATTGAAGGGGCTGAAGGAGGAAGAGTGAAACCCGGTGTCGCTAAAATGTGGAGATATGTCCCAGGCAGGAGAAAGCCCCACGACAGCTGGGCCTATGTACTGTACGTTGATGAGGCCCGAAGGAGGGTTCAACTCATCGGAGATCGCTACTTCATTATAATGGAGTTCGTACTCAAGCCTAATGCCCTAGTCTCCCCCATGAAGAAGGTTTACGTCGGAAAGGGGCCGAGACAGGAGGTTAGCAAGTTCCTCAGGTACATGAGCTACGATGAGCTGGCCCCTTCAGGCAGGATGCTCTTGGAGCCGGTCGTGGCGAAGATCATACAGGAGGGGGAGCAGTTCTTTGTTAATTTCTTCAACGAGAGCGTCCCCATAACACCTAGGCTGCATCAGCTCGAACTCCTGCCGGGGGTGGGTAAGAAGACCCTCATGAAGATTCTAGAGGAGAGGAGCAAGAGGCCCTTCGTGAGCTACTCCGATGTGGCTGAGAGAACCGGACTCAAGGACCCCGCTGACCTGCTAACCAAAAGAGCGCTGGAGGAGCTCACCGGGAACGAGAAGTACTACATACTGGTCGCTCCTAAGAGCATACTGGAGGAGGACCTCATCTAGGACCTAGGCTCGCACTAAAGTTCCGGACTCCCCTCTCAATGCCCTTATGAGGTCTCCCCTCTGGAAGAACCCGGCTATCCTCACCCTCACACCTGATTTAGCGAGTCGGAACGCAGCCTCCAGCTTGCCCCTCATGGCCCCGGTCACATCGTAAGCAGATGTGCCCAGATCGGGAATGTCCGCCTCGGTGATCTCCGAAATGACCTCTCCTCTCTCGTCCAAGACCCCCGGTACATCCGAAAGGTATACAGCCTCCTCTAGACCCAGGGGGACCAGATAAATCGGTATCTCATCGGCAGATAGCACGGAAACTCCCTTCTCCTCGTCGTAGATGAGATCACCATGCGTCAGGGGGATCATGTTGAGGTCCATCCAAGCCCTCACTGCGGAGAGATCGCAAACGACGCCGCCCCTCACCCTCCTGAATACGGATCTGGGATGGAAGGGGATCACGGGGAGGCCCTCCTCCAGCATCAAACTTCCTATCCTCAGATTGAGTTCCATCACACTAAGGGAGGTCTCTGAGACGCCCAGCTCGCTACCCGGGCTCAGACCCTCATGGAGCCCGTACCTCTTGACCGGGATGTGACCGAACGGGCCGGCTCCATGGGCCAAGAACAAGCTCCTCTCCCTAGAGACCTCCGCGAGATCCCTGGATACCTCCCGTACGACCTTCTCTCGGACCTCGAAGATCCCTTCCCTCTTCGGCGTGATCAGGGAGCCTCCTAGCTTTACGTAAAGCACGCGGGAAATTTTCAGTAATAATTTATAACCCTTGATCGTGACTAAGGAGAGATGAGCGAGGAGATCCTGATACTGAGTAAGGATGTGCTGTTGAGAGCCCTTCTCAGGTACGAACCTGGGGTATCCCTAATAAAGGGATCCGTGCTCGTGGTCCCAGCCGAAACTCTCTCCCAGATAGAGGAGAACGCCTCTAGAGGGGATAGATTCAGCGTGGGTGCCCTCACCGAGATGGTATGGCTTAGGGACCTGGAGAAGGAGGGATACATCAAGAGGGTCGTAGTGGAGGAGCACAAAGGCAAGGGGCTGGATGCACTGGCTGAATTATCCGAGAAGCTAAGGGCTAAAGTGATCACGGGCGACAGGGTTGTGACCTTGGCTCTGAAGGCTAGGGGGGTAGAGGCGGTATACATAGGCCCCGAATACGGCGAGTTCAGGCTCTACAACTTCTTCGACCAGGACACCATGAGCGTTCACCTCAAGGAGGGAGCCCCTCCCTTAGCTAAGAAGGGGAGACCCGGGGAGTTCAGGCTAGTTAGGCTCTCAGACAGGCCCATGGAGGAGTTCGAAGTGAGGACAATAGCCTACGAGATATTGGAGAGGGCGAAGACCGATCCCAACGCGTTCATAGAGGTGAAGTATGGGGACGCCTACGTGATCCAGATAGAGGACCTCAGGATACTGGTGGCCTTCCCGCCCTTCTCCGATGGGATAGAGATAACAGCCGTGCGGCCCCTCGTGAAGGTCACCTTGGACGACTACAAGCTGAGTGACAAGTTGAAGAAGAGATTGAGGGAGAGAGCGGAGGGCATAATAATAGCCGGCCCTCCCGGCGCAGGCAAGACCACATTCGCCAGCGCCCTAGCCGACTTCTACAAGGACAAGGGGAGGATAGTAAAGACCCTAGAGTCCCCTAGGGACCTGCAGGTGGGTCCGGAGGTCACCCAATATGGGAGGCTAGCTGGATCCTTCGAGAACACGGCTGACCTCCTCCTGCTGGTCAGACCAGACTACGTGATATTCGACGAGATGAGGAAGACCCAGGACTTCAAGATATTCGTGGACATGAGGCTAGCCGGAATAGGGATGGTCGGCGTCGTCCACTGCGGCTTCCCGATAGAGGCCATACAGAGGTTCATCGGCAGGGTGGACCTAGGCGTGCTCCCCCACGTGGTGGACACGGTGATATTCATCAAGGATGGGAGGGTGGAGAAAGTCTACAGCCTCAAGATAACGGTGAAGATGCCGGCGGGAATGAAG
>WAOH01000060.1 GCA_015521385.1 Thermoproteota archaeon | reverse complement strand
GGTGGAGACCACCAGTATGAACAGGGTGGGTGGGAGCCCCATTATCGGGGTGATCAGCGACTTCCTCGCCCCGTGAACTAGGGCCCAATAGAAACCTATCAGGAACCCGGAGGACAGCGATAGCACAGCCGCGTACCCCATGATTCTGCTCCTCCTACCGTAGAACCATCCTATCAGGGTGACCGGAGCCAAGGGAAGCAGCAGCGCCGACGCGAGCACGGAGAGGTCCACTATGAACCCTATCCTCAGATAGGCCACGTAGCTCAGTACGAGCAGCAGGATGAGGATGGAGACCCTCCCTAGGTTTATCGCGGTCCTGTCGTCTCCGCCCAAGTAACGCTGGTACACATCCCTGGAGGCGGTCGAGGAGAGGGCCAGAACTATGGCATCCATGGTCGTCATCGCAGCCGCCACGATGGAGGTGAACACGAAGACCGCTAGGGGGAGGGGAGCGTAGCTGAGAAGGGATGGGGTGACCTGATCTCCCACCTTGATGACGGGCAGGCGTCCGGCCTCCGTCAGGGCCCTGCTTGCGAGACCCACTACCGTCACTATGACCGTGTAGGAGAGGCCGAAGATGGTGAAGAGTGTGATTAGCCTCCTGAGGGCCCTCTCGTCCTTGGGCGTGTACAGCTTCTGCACCACCTGGGGATTGGTCACGGCGAAGAAGGCCCAGGGTATCGAGTACGACACGAACACGATGGGGGACCATTTCATGCCCAAGAGACCCTTCTCAGCCATTTTAACCGTCCCACTTGCTATGTCCGATCCGCCCCACATGAAGAGCCATGCCACGAACCCGATGGCTGCGAGTATCATCCACAGACCCTGATACAGGTCCGTGGAGGCGAGGCTCCACATCCCAGACAGGCCGGTCCATATCAGAGCTGCGACCACCCCCAGAAGGATGCCGAGCCAGTAGAGACCGGGAGCCATCCCCTCAACCATCCTACCCACGGCTATCAGCTGAGCCGAGGCGTAGGGTATCAGGGAGAGGAGGTACATTACAGCCACGATGAGGGAAAGCGGTTTCAGTCCGTAAAGATCTGATACCATCTCGGCTGGGCTCACCCAGTTCCTCTCCCTAGCTAGCTTCCACACCTTCGGTGCTACGTAGCTCAGGAGGAATATCGTGGATAGCAGGTAAGTTATCTCGAATCCGAAGGCCCCCACACCCGTGGCGTAGGTGAGCCCGACCAACCCCACCATCATGAAAGCGGAGTAGGTGGTCGCTGCGTAGGATATGGCTGCCAGTATCCCGCCCAGCCTGTGGCCAGCCACGTAGTAATCGCTCGTGGTCTTTATGCCCACCCTCCTCGAGAGGAGGGCTATCACCGTTCCCACTACCAAGTAGAGGGTCAGAGTGAACACGGCAGCGATCAGCTCCTCCAAGAAGCCTCCCCCCTCAGGTAGATCAGCGTAACTGTGAAGTGAACCAGCGTGAGGACTAGCCAGAAGGCGTAAAGCGAGAGGTCCTTGCACTCCCTGAGCACGAAATACGGCACCGTGTAGGATAGAGCTAAGACGAGCAAGCTCCATAGCAGATACGCCCTGTCCCTCATACCAACTCCCTCAGGAACTCGTAGAACCTGAGTAAACCTTCCCTACCCACCGGCTCATAGTCGGCGTTCTCTATCACCCTTACATGGTCGAAGGATGCCTTAAACTCTTCCAGTACCCTCTCGTGGATCTCCACCATCCTGCTCAGTTTATCGCATCCACACCCCCTGAAAAGTCGGTTCACGACCAAAGCCCACACGTCTATGCCCATCTCCTCCAGCTCTTTCCTCATCCTCATCGTCAGGAGGTAGGAGATCCTCTCGGGGATGGAGACGAGAATCAGGCGATGGGAGTCGCTGGACAGCATGTCCATGATGCCCTGAGCTATGGACCTCCACTCCTCTATCAGCTCCAGAGGATCCCTCTTCCCCCTTCTTATCCTCTCTAGGAAACCCTTCAACCTCAGATACATCCTTACAGCATCGTTCATGTGGGAGTAGAACTCCTCCTCCAACCTCAGCAGTCTTATGCTCCCGCTGGAGGCCGGCGTGTCCCAGATTATCAGGTCGTAACCGTCGGCGCTCCAGTATTCGTAGAGGAGGTAGAGCATGAACTGGTCGGCTATCCCGGGAGCCCGGGCCACGTAGTCTATGAAGTCCCTCTCCACCGGCAGGAACGAGGAGGCCACCTCGAAGACCTCCTCACCGAACCTCTCCTTCCACATCTCGATCACGGCGTTCTCGCTAAGCTCAGCCGCCCACAGCCCCCTGAATCCCTCGACCCTCGAGGGCTCGGGTCCGAGGGGAAAGCCCAGTACGTCGGAGAGGGTCGGGGTGGGGTCGGTCGTCAGCAGGAGGACATCCATTCCCTCCTCAGACAGTCCTGCCGCCAAGGAGGCCGAGCATGTGGTCTTACCCACGCCGCCCTTTCCCCAGAAGCTGACGAGCCTCATCGGGGTTCAGAAAAGGCTGGAAGATTTAACTGATCACCGATAAAAATTGGGGTTTAAAGGCCCAGATAGGCCTTCTTTATCCTCTCACTGCCCTCTAACTCATCCTTGGGTCCTGAGAGAACTATTCTCCCCTGCTCTATCACGTAACCGTAGTCCGCTATCTCCAACGACATGTGAACGTTCTGCTCCACCAAGAACACCGTGAGCCTCTCGTCGTCCCTCAGCTTCCTGATCACGTTCATTATCTCCCCCACCAGCTTAGGTGCCAAGCCCAGAGATGGCTCATCCATGAGCAGTATCCTCGGAACCGCCATCAAGGCCCTGCCGATGGCGAGCATCTGCTGCTCTCCTCCGCTCAGGGTCCCGGCCAGCTGGTTCCTCCTCTCTCTCAACCTCGGGAACAGGCTATAGACTAGGTCCAAGCTGCTATCGAACTTCTCCCTCGCTCTCTTGGTGTAAGCGCCAAGCTCGAGGTTCTCGAAGACCGTCAGCTCAGGCCAGAGTCTCCTCCCCTCGGGGACCATCACTATGCCGAGCTCCACCCTCTTGTGGGCGGGGAGCTTCGTCACATCATCTCCTCCCAGCAGTATCTGTCCTTTCCAGGGCGGGAGGATGCCGCTGGTTACCCTCAGCGTGGTGGTCTTTCCGGCGCCGTTGCTCCCCAACATGACGGTTATTATGCCCTCGTCAGCCTGCAGGTTGATGTCCCACAGGACCTGCGTCTCACCGTATCCGGCATCTATGTTCTTGAGCTCAAGAAGAGCCATCTCCCTCACCTCCCTTCCTCTTGACGAACCTCAGAGCGTATCTCGGGTCACCTAAGTAGGCGGTTATGACCTCCGGGTTGTTGGCCACCTCCTCTGGGGTACCCTCGGCTATCTTCCAGCCGAAGTGCAGCACCACTATCCTGTCGGCGATGTTCATCACGGCGTGCATCACGTGCTCTATCATTATGATCGAGAGATCCCTCTCCTCCTTGACCTTCTTTATGATCTCGAGGGCCTCCTCTATCTCCTTGGGATTCAGCCCGGCCAGCACCTCATCAAGCAGGAGGAGCTCCGGCTCGGCTGAAAGTGCCCTAGCCAACTCCAGCATCTTCTTCTGCCTCAACGTCAGCTTAACCGCGAACTCTTCAGCCTTCTCCGCGAGTCCCACCAGCTCCAATGATTGGTATGCGATCTCCTTGGCCTCACCTATCGTTATCTGGCGGGCTCTCTTTCCGAACAGAGCTCCAACCATCGCGTTCTCGAGCACCGTCATGTCGTTGAACGGCTTCACTATCTGATGGGTCTTGGCTATGCCCTTCCTTGTTATGACGTGGGGGGGCTTTCCGGTTATGTCCTCCCCCTTGAATATGACCCTGCCCTCGTCCGGTCTGTAGACCCCGGTTATCACGTTGAAGAGGGTGGTCTTTCCGGCGCCGTTGGGGCCTATGAGCCCGAGGATCTCCCCCCTCTTCATCGAGAAGGAGACCTTGTTGTTCGCGACCAGTCCCCCGAACCTCTTCGTGACGTTCTCAACCACCAGAATGTCCTCCATATCCATCCACCCCTCCTCATTCTAGCAGGTCCCTCAGCCTCATTCCCATCACCTTGTACTTTCTGAGGAGGCCTATGAGCCCCTCTGGGAAGAAGAGAACCACTATCGCCACTATGATTCCCAAGATGATGAGGTTCACTCCCGGGTAGTGCACCAGCAGGAGGTCGTACAGCTCGAAGTATATGAGGGAGCCCACAACGGGACCCAGGACGGTTCCCAGCCCTCCGATCACTATCATCACTATCATGTCAATGCTGTGTCCAAGGTTGAACAGGGTCTCGTCCACGCCCCCGCCGTTCAGGGAGAAGAGTGCCCCGACCATGCCGGTGAAGAAGCCAGCGAGGGTGAAGGCTATTATCTTGAACATCGTAGTGGGAACTCCCAGCACCTCAGCGGCATCCTCGTCCTCCTTGATGGCAGTCAATCCAACGCCGAAGGGCGACTTCCTGATGTAGTAGTTCACCGCCAGCAGTATGACGAGGGTCAGGAACATGGCGTTGAACACGATGTCCTTCTCCACTATCTTATCGGCGGGCAGGATTATCTGGGCTCCGAAGAACTGCTCCGGATTGAGCTCCGGGACTATGGCCTTCATCAGGTAGAGCGCCGTGAAGTCCAGTCCTATAGTGGCTATCGCGAAGAAGGCGCCCCTGAGCCTCAGGACCGCGGCTCCGACGCTCGCCGCCACGGCAGCGGCGAAAAGGCCAGCGAGTACCGCCACCACGAAAGCCCCCAAACCGAGACCGACGTTCTGAAGGTCGGCCAGCGGTTTTATGAAGTACACTAGGAGCACGTATGCATACCCTCCGAGCCCGAGGAAGACGGCGTGACCGAAGCTCACGTAGCCGGCGAACCCCATGATTATGTTCAGCGAGAGCGCGATCCCCATGAAGTACATTATCGTCATTAACGTGTCTAGGGTGCTCATTCCCAGTATTCTAGCTACTAGGATTCCCAGCACCACGAACACTATTATTAAGAGCGTCGGACTCTTCAGATAATGGGAGAGAGTGCTTTCCTTACCGGCCATCTCACCTCTTCCTCCCGAATATTCCCTCGGGCTTGAACAGTAGGATCAGTATGAGGACTATGAAAGCCGTGGACAGGGCGACGGGATCGCTTATCCTGGGATTGAAGAGGGAGACCACGACCTTGGAGAGCCCGTAAATTATCCCTATTATGATGCCGGCCACCAGGGAACCCACAACGCTACCGAGTCCACCCAGCACCACGACGACGAAGCTCAGAGGCGCGTACTTGTGGGCTATCTCGGGCGTGACCGACGCCTCGAAGAGCAGGACCATGAACCCAGAGAATACGGTGAGACCTATGCCGAGAACGGTGGTGAGCAGCTTAATCTTCACGGGGTTTATCCCAACTAGGGAGGCAGCCTGGGCGTCCTGCATGACTGCCCTTATCGACTTACCCAGTATGGTCCTGTCCAAGAAGAGGTAAACCACGGCGACGCTTATCAGGGCCAGAGCGTCAGCGAGGAGAATGTTGGTTCTTATAGTGGTCCCTAGAACCCTGATGAACGGGAGACCCAGGTTCCAGAGGCCGAATCCCCTGGGCTCGCTGCCGAACGAGTAGTAATAGAAGTTGAGCAGGGCTATGCTCAGCGCGAACATGGCCAGCAGCGTGGACATCTCTATCTTCAGCGTTATCTTCTCGACCTTGCCCACCAGCTTGTGGAGGAGCGCCCAGTATATCAGGAACCCAGCCACTAGCCCTACTAGGAGGGCTACCAGACCGCCTACTAGGGGGCTGAGACCGTACTGGGTGAAGAGGATTATCGCCACGTAGGATCCCATCAGGATGACCTCTCCTTGAGCCAAGTTCACTACCTTCATGACCCCCCACAGCAAAGTGAGGCCTACGGCTGCGAATCCCAGGATTATGCCCCATAGAAGGCCGTTGACGAGGTTAATAGCGAGGATCGACACATCCATGATGATCACCCAAAAATGAGGGAGGAGGGAGAAGAGAGCTTACCTCTTGTACCAGTTCTCAGCCGGGTAGATCGGGCTTGCCTGGGCCGCCTCCGGCGGGTAGACTATCTTCTTCTCACCGGACTGCCACTGCACGACCACCATCTGGTGACCGATCTGCAACCCAGTGGCCGGATCCACCTTGAGCCTGCCGAAGAAGGTCATGATGTCCACCTTGTTGAAGGCCGCCCTGACCGCATCGGAGTCGAGGCTCCCGGCCACCTCTATCGCCTTGGCTAGGTGGAGTATGGCGGCGGTGGCCTCAGCGGCGTGGTAGTCAGGAGTACCCCCGCCCGAGACCTCCTTGTACATCTGGATGTACTCCTCGTTGGTGGGGCCGAACCACTCTATTCCCAGCTTCTTGGCGGCCTCCGGACTGTACTTGACCCCTATCTCCCACTGAGCCGGATACATCACTCCATCAGCCGCTTCCTTCAACTGCTCCTTGAACTCTGCCAGCGCAGGCGCCACGATTATGCCTATGCCCTTCAGCTTCCATCCGAGCTGCCAGGCCTGCTGCACCAGAGCGGTCCCGTCGGCGAAGTGTCCTCCGCCGAGAAGCACGTCAGCGCCGGCAGCCATTGCCTCGTTTATTATGGATCCGAACTCGGTGGCTCCCTTCTCGTAAGGCTTCTCGTAGACTAGCTTGAGGCCCTTCTTCTGGATCTCGTCCTTAGCTCCCTGAGCAACCGTGGCGGCGAAGGCCGCGTTCTCGTAGATCAGAGCTACCTTGGCGTTCGGGTCCTTCTCGGCTATGAGGTCCACGACGCTCCTCAGGTAGGTGGACGCTGGGCTAAGGGTCTGCACCACGTACTTGTAGCCCTGCTTGAAGATGGAGTCGCTCGCGCCTCCGTGGCTCACCATGACGATCTTGTTCTGCTCCGCCACGGGAGCGGCGGCCTTGGTCAGGCCGGATGAGTATGGGGCCAGCAGGAAGTTCACCTTATCCTCGGTTATCAGCTTGCTGTAGAGCTCGGGTACCCTCTGGCTGCTGCTCTCGTCGTCGTAGTACTTGAGCTCCACCTTGTATACCTTATCTCCGACCTTGATTCCGCCGTGAACCTCATTCAACCACTTTATCGCCACCTTGAAACCGTTTAGAGCGTATTCTCCCTCGTGGGCGAACTTGCCCTTTAGGGAGATCGTGGTACCGATATAGATGGTGCCAGCAAATCCGGTCGGCTTCTGGGTGGTTTGAGTGGTGGTCTTGGGGGCCGCTGGGGTGATCGTCTTGGTGACTGTGACGACCTTGCTTTGGGTGACGGTAGTCGTGACTACCTGTCCCGGTGAGGACATGGCGATAACGGCGCCGACGATAAGGCCTATTACCAAGAACGCTATAGCGGTCACATACTTGGAAACTCCATATCTCCTCATGGGAAATACCTCCCTTTTCACACAAGATGTGCGGGAAGGGTGCTATTACGTGCTCTGGAACGGTTACTTATAAATACTGCCTTATCGTGAACATTAATTAAGATGATTAACTCGTACTTTCCTAGTGATTATTAACGAAATATAGAAGTTATTATAAAATATTTTATGACAGAGTCGCGCATTACCGGTTGTCAAGCCGCGCCTGGCCAATCTCAACGGCTTATTTTCAAGGGTTGGCGATGAAGTATTTTACCCAACCGATCGCTGCTGAATATAACATATTAAAGAATGATCATACGTGAATCCCACCAACGCTTAATAGATTGTGGGTGGGTCACGGGTTGGTAGGCCAATATGAAGATCGCAATGATCTTGGCAGGGGGTTTCGGAACCAGACTCTGGCCTCTCAGCCGGAAGGAGTATCCGAAACAGTTCGCTAAGGTCCTAGGTGATCTGTCCACTTATCAGCAGGTCCTCCGGAGGGCCTCCGTGTTATCGGACGCTGTAACGGTCGTGACGTCCGAGATGTACAAGTACCAAGTGATAGGCCAAGCCCGTGAGGTGGGTATAGACCTAGATGAGGAGAACGTCGTTCTCGAACCGGAAAGGAGGGACACCGCGCCTGCAATCTACTACGGGCTGATGAGGATCGAGGACATGTTCGGTCCCTCAAACTACGTTACCGTCTTCCCATCGGATCACATGATCCTAAACGAGTCGGAGCTGTTCAGGGCGCTGTCCCTCTCTTTGAGGTCCGCGGAGCGAGGGAGGATATCCCTGATATCCGTCCCCCCATCCAAACCGGAGCCGGGTTTCGGCTACATAAAAGCGGGGAAGGAGATCGAGGAGGGAGTCCACGAGGTGGAGGAGTTCGTCGAGAAGCCGGGTATAGAGAGAGCGAGAGAGATGCTGGAGGAGGGTGACTGGTACTGGAGCACCATGATCATGTCGTTCAAATCTTCCCTCATGATGGAGGTCATTGAGAAGAATCTTCCGGGCGTCTCGGAGCCCTTCAAGAGGTTTCAGGATCCAGAGGAGGCTTATCGGAACGTACAAAAGGTAGATGTGAGTTCCGGTGCATTGGCAAAGGTGCCTCACCTCCTATCCATAGTTCCGACGAGGGATCTGGGATGGAGCGATCTGGGGAGCTTTGAATCGATATATGAGCTCTTGGATAAAGATGACAGGGGAAACGCCATAAGTGGACGCGTGAAACACACGAAATCCGGTGGAAATCTGGTGCTCTCCAAGAGACTGGTCGCCTTGGTGGGAGTCCAGGACATGATAGTGGTGGATGACGAGGACGCCATCTTGGTGATGCCGAAGGGGAAGGGGCAGGAGCTTAGGGGACTAGTTGAGGCCATGATCAGGGAGAACCTACCTGAGGTGTTGAGGCACAGGGTGACCTACGAGCCATGGGGTACTAAGACAACGCTTCTCAGGGGAACGGGATACGAGGTGAGTTCTTTGAGGATATACCCGGGGAAGGGCTTCGGTCCCCGGAAGCACTATCACAGGAGCATCTACTGGCAGGTGCTTACTGGGACCGCTAGGGTCCTGATCAACGGCGAGGAGAGGATAATCACGCGGGGGAAGGGGGTCGAGATACCCGTGGGTTACTCTTACACGCTGCAGAATCCCGGGAAGATTCCCCTAGACATAATAGAGATCGCGACTGGCGAGTACTTGGGGAGCGACGACGTGGACGAATCAGGTTTTTAACCTAGCCTTTGGGGAAGGAGAGGAATGGCCTCAGAGGGTGAGCCGAGAAGCGTAAGGGACATCTTGGTCGAGATGAAGGACGCATCCGAGTTCGCTCTGAGCCTCGCATACGCCTCCCTCATGTATCAGGACAGGGAGCTGGCCGAGGAGGTCTTGGGCCTCGAGTCGGAGCTAGATGAGCTCAGGTACAACCTCTTCAAGATGACGATCGTAGCGGGCAGGTCACCCAAGGAGGCCGAAGAACTCGCTGCTCTCTTGGATATAGGAATAGCGGTCGATGAGATCTCCGACGCGATGGCCGACCTTGTGAGACTGGTCCTGAAGGGCTACCCGGTGCATCCTGCCCTTAGCTGGATGCTCTACACTGCGGAGGAGATAATAGGGCTAGTGAGGGTAGAGGAGGCGTCTCCCCTGATATCCATGAGGGGGGAGGACCTGTACGACCCAGCGAATATCGCTGGCTGCGAGGTGCTCGCGGTGAAGAAGGGAGGTAGGTGGATATTCGACATTCCTCCCGACTTGGAGCTCGAAGTGGGAGATCTGCTCCTGTTAGAGGGTACGAAGGAGAGCATAGAGACAGCCAGGGCTTTAGCTAGGGGCGAGAACTCCAAGCCCGTTGTCCCTGATAAGCCCTTGGAGAAGGTCGACGAGGCATCCAAGGAGATAGCGGAGAGACTGAACAGCATGAAGAGCCTATCTGAACTCTCCATATACCTGGCCTACGCCTCCATTCTCTACAACAACCCAGCCATGGCCTCCGAGGTATCCAGGTTAGAGGAGGAGCTCGATGAACTGGAGGACGAGCTCTTCGCCAAGGTGATCAGGGATCTACTACCCAGCTCGAAGCCCGAGGAGATAATCCCGATAATAAGGGCTGCTTCGGCGTCCGAGAGGCTAGGGGATGCTGCCTCGAGAATGGCCCTGATTGTGGAGAGGGGCGTTCCTACGCACCCGGTCTTGGAGGTCGTGGTGGAGGAGAGCGAGGATACGGTTGTGAGGGTTGCCTTGAGGGAGGACAGTGACGCGGTGGGATGGAGGATAGGAGACCTGGACCTGGAGGAGAAGACGGGCATGTGGATACTCGCGATAAAGAGGGGGGTTAGATGGATCTACGCCCCGAAGGACGAGGAGATCCTGAGGGAGGGGGATATCCTCATCCTGACCGGTCCCAAGGAGGGAGTGGAGGACGCAATAAAGGTCTTGGGAGGGGAATTGCTGGAAGATTGAGTACCTAGATCTATCACCTAGGAACCTTTTCTTCTTCTTATTTCCTCTATCAGCTTGGGAACCACCTCGTAGAGGTCCGCAACCACGAAGTAGTCACTCACCTCCGATATCGGAGCGTCAGGATCCGTGTTAACCGCTATGACCGTCTCCGCGTCCCTGAAGCCGACCACGTGCTGTATCTGCCCTGATATGCCTATGGCCAGGTAGATCTTCGGCTTAACCCTGACCCCAGTCATCCCAACGTGCCTCTCCTCGGGCAGCCACTTGAAGTCCGCAGATATGGGTCGGGTGCACGCGACCTCCGCGCCAAGGAGGGAGGCTAGCTCCCTTATCATCTCAAGATCTTCCTTCTTCTTGAGACCCCTGCCGACGGACACTATTATCTCCGCCTTGGAGAGATCGACCTCCGCTTCCCTCTCCTTCCTCTCAATCAGATTGACCTTCGGGGAGCAACTTACCCCCAACTCATCCACGGATGACGGTTCCCCGGAAACCGGCTCGAAGGAATCCGCATCTATGGTGACGACAGCTGGAAGGGACGTCTCCAGCTTTTCGACTCCCCTTCCGCTGAACACCATTCTGGTCGCCGCTAATCGACCGCTCAATCCCAGCTCCTGGGCATCCGACAGGTAGGAGATTCCCTTACGGGCGGCCACCCTGGCCCCCACTTCCTTGAAGTCCCTCGTCGAGGGGAGGAGCATAAGATCGAACTCCCTCTCACTCAGAACGTCGGTCCAGCAGTCGTTCAACCTGAGGTCAGCGATCACGAGTTTGTCAACGGGCACGGAAACTCTCTCGGTGCTTATGGCTTCAATTACCTCTGGAGAAAGAGATTTAGCGGCACCGACGAGTTTAGGTAGATTGGACGGATCGGAAGCCACGACTATCCTCATCGGATCACCCCCTTCTCCTCCAGCACCTCCACTATCCTGTTAACCACCTCTTCCACGCTTCCCTCTATCCTCTCCCTCCTCCTCTCCCTGACGTACGCCCTTATCTCCACCAGATCTATGGTCGGGAATCTCAAGTCGAGTTCAGATGCATCTACGGAGTTTTTCTCCTTCTTCCCAGCCTTCATTATCTGCAGGACTGTCGGGATCCTGGGCTCGTTTATCTCAGAGGTCACCGAGATCACTGCCGGGAGGGGAACCTCAAGGACCTCGGAGCCTCCCTCCAAGTATCTCTCAACGATGAGCTTGTTATCCTTCACCTCCAGCCTTCCCACGAAGGTCGCAACCGGAAGGGACATAATCTCAGCGATCATCGCCGGCAAGGCGCAGCTATACTGGTCGGAGGATCCCTCCCCGCACACTATGAGATCCGGCTTGGTCCCATCCCTCTCCAGGGCCTTCACTATTGCTAGAGCCGTTCTGTAGGGATTATGCCCCTTCACGATCTCTCCCTCGACCAGCAGGGCCCTGTCAGCTCCCATGGCGAGGGCCTCCTTGAGGATGGTCTCGTCGAATGGCCCGGTCACCACCACTGCGAGCGTCACCCTCCCGCCTAGCTCCTCCTTTATTCTGACTGCCTCCTCTATTGCGTTCCGGTCTATATCGCTGATCTTCACCGGGGCCTGATCCACTAAAAGGCGATCCCCCTCAGCGGGCATCTGAGTCTCGTCGTAAACCAGCTTGGCGCATGCCACGATCTCCACGGGCATCCCCGAACATCGGGAAGGTTTATTTTTTAAACATAAAAGAAGGTGAGATCTTTAATCGGACGGTCAGGAGGGGAGGACCCTCCACAACTCGTCCATCACAGGCCCACTCACGTCCTCCTCAACACCGTTCCTCCTGAGCAGCTTCATACCGTTCTGCCTATCAGTTAGCTTACCTATTATCGAGGCCTCTATGCCCTCCCTCCGCAGCTCGCTGACCAGCTCCTCCGCCTCCTCCTCACCTGCCGATACGAGGAGGCTACCTGAACTTATCAGCTTAAGAGGATCGATCCCGAGCGCTTCGCATATCGCGATGGTCTCCTCCCTCAGCGGGATCCTGTCCTCGTATACGACGAACCCGTTCCCCGAGGCCAGGGCCATCTCCTGAACTCCACCCAGTAACCCGCCCTCAGTGGGGTCGTGCATAGCTCTAGCGAAGCTGGCGGCTATCATCGCGTCTCTGACTACGCTTATCTCCCTTATGAACCCGGAGGCCCTCTCCAAGAGTTCCGGATCCAGACCTCTCTCCTCTAAAGACTCCCTCAACTCGGTTGCCAATATTGCTGTCCCCTCGAGAGCAGCTGCTTTCGTCAGGATCAGGAAATCCCCTCTCCTAGCGTCCCGGGTGTTGAGGACGGATCTCCCCGTTCCCATCGCGGTGGTCACCACTATGTTGAACGGGAGCCCTGGGGTGATCTCCGT
>WAOH01000059.1 GCA_015521385.1 Thermoproteota archaeon | reverse complement strand
CTGCCGACCACGGTGCTGGAACCGCTTATCCTCATCTCCTCCCCCTCAGCGTCTCCCTCGATCTTCAGGGAGCCGCTCACCTTCACCACTCCGAATTTCACCGGTCCCTTGAGGCTGACAGATCCCCCCACGGACAGCTCGTCTATCTCCTGCATCATCTCACCTCGAGAACGCACGCCCCACCCTTTTTTAGTGTGACTCACAATTTGTGAGTTAGATGGGCGGACTGACCGGGGCCACCCCTCGATCCCCTTTCACCCTTCACGATCTGGACGATGGTGCGCATTACACCATCGCGCGCTTCAAAGGTCTGGTGCGACCTCCAGTGCGAGAGGTCATTCTTTTATTCGGCTGGAAACCGCGCTGATTGTGTACAGGAACAGGTGCAGGCACGACATAGTGAGGTCGGTGCTGGAGGCGTGCAAGGACGACGCGAGGATAACGGAGGTTTGCAGGAGGGCCAGCCTGCCAGTGGATAGGGGCAGGAGGATCGTTGACCTCCTCCTCAGGTACGGGTTGCTGGTGGAGCTGCGCGAGGGGAGGGAGAGGAGGTACAGGATCACTCCAAGGGGGTACGAGTGGCTGGGCATATACGAGAGGCTGGAGGAGGTGCTCCCTCCCGTCTGAACGCCAGCTAACTGGTACGACTGGACGCATTCCCGAGCGATCGCTCACCTATCACCGGAATCCGGGATGGTGGGACGAGGTGAGGGGTCCGCGAGGCGGGTATTTCTTTTCTTTAATCGCCTCACCCAGTTCATAGGGGGAGCGCGCGGGCCCGATAGAGAGTGGTGGAGGTGCCCCTTCTGGAGGTAAAGCGGGAAGTCATGAGGGTGTACGATGAGATAGCTGAGGGGTTCGATCACACACGGGGGAGACCCTGGCCGGAGGTCGAGCTAGTCGACAGGGACCCGGTCCTCGACCTGGGATGCGGCAACGGGAGGTACGCCGGCTACCTGGAGGCCAGGGGGTACCGGGTCGTCTGCGCCGACATATCGTGGGGCATGCTCATGGTTGCGAGGAGGAGGGCCAGCGAGCTGGTGCAGTGCGACGCCTCCGCCCTCCCCTTCCGCGATTCCTCGTTCGGCACGGTCCTCTACCTGGCGACAATACATCACCTGCCGAGGGAGGACCGCCTGCGCTCCATGATGGAGGTCAGGAGGGTGCTCAGGCCGGGAGGGAGGCTAATAGTCTCGGCCTGGGCCCTGTTCCAGCCCAGGTTCTTCGGGAAGATGTTTCACATGCTCCTCAACCCGCTGAGGGGGAGGGAGTTCGGGGACGTGACGGTACCGTGGCGCAGGAGGGGCCGCGTCTACCGGCGCTACTACCACCTCTTCACCAAGAGGGAGCTGGAGTCCCTCGTGGAGGAGGCCGGCCTGAGGATAGTCCGCTCCTACGGGAGGAGCTTTAAATACCGCTGGTTCGCTGAGAATCACGTGGTGGTGGCGGAGAAGGTCTGAGATGACCGTGGAGGGCTTGAGGCTGAGGCCCGTCAGGAGGGCCAGGGTCGCTTCGGGGGTCGCCATTGTACCGGTGATGGCCAGGCCGTACCCTTGCCCGCACGGCAGGTGCATCTACTGCCCCGGAGGCGGGCGGACGCCCCAGAGCTACGTGGACAGGAGCCCCACCGTCATGAGGGCCGCCAGGGTAGGCTACGATCCCTTCAAGCAGGTCTGGATGAGGCTCCAGCAGCACCTCATGGCAGGCTTCTTCCCCTCGAAGGTGGAGATGATCCTGATGGGCGGCACCTTCACGGCCATGCCCTTCTCCTACCAGGAGTGGTTCGTCAAGAGGGCCTTCGACGCCCTCAACTCGTTCCCCGGGGGCGAGGTCAGATCTAGTAGTTTGTTGGAGGCCCACGCCATGAACGAGGCGGCCAGGGCGAGGTGCGTGGCCCTCACCATCGAGACTAGGCCCGACTGGGCGAAGGAGGAGCACGTGGACAGGATGCTCTACCTGGGGGCGACGAGGGTGGAGATAGGGGTGCAGAGCCCCTTCGACGACGTGCTCGAGAGGGTGAGGAGGGGCCACACCGTTCAGGACGTGATCGAGGCCACTCGCATCCTCAAGGACGCGGGCTACAAGGTGTGCTACCACCTCATGCCTGGGCTGCCCGGGAGCGACCTCAACAGGGATGTGGAGGCCTTCAGGCTCGTCTTCGAGGATCCAGCGTTCAGGCCCGACATGCTGAAGATCTATCCGACGCTCGTCCTCCCCGGGACTCCGCTCCACGAGATGTGGAGGAGGGGGGAGTACAGGGGACTGACCGAGGAGGAGGCCCTCGAGTACCTGATCCGGGTCTACAGGCTCCTCCCCAGGTGGGTGAGGATCCAGCACGTCCAGAGGGACATCCCTGAGGAGTACATAGCCGCCGGACCCAGGCGGAGGAACCTGAGGCAGATGGTCGAGCGCTACTTCGAGGAGAGGGGGGAGAGGATAAACGAGATCAGGTACAGGGAGGTGGGCCACGCTACAGCGAGGGGGATCAAGCCGGACTACGATTCGGTTAGGCTGGAGCGCATCGATTACGAGGCCAGCGGTGGCCAGGAGGTCTTCCTGTCGCTGGTCGACGACAACGACGTGCTGATGGGGGTGCTCAGGTTGAGGAAGCCCTCTGTCCTGGCCCACAGGTGGGAGGTCGACGAGAGAACTGCGATAGTGAGGGAGATACACGTTTACGGTCCCCTGGTTCCGGTTGGAGAGCCTCCCGGCGACAGGGCCCAGCACAGGGGATTCGGGAGGTGGCTCATGTCCGAGGCGGAGAGGATAGCGGTGGAGGAGCTGGACGCCAGGAGGATGCTCGTGATCTCAGGAGTAGGGGCCAGGAACTACTTCAGGAAGCTGGGATACGAGCTGGTGAGGGGCTCCTTCTACGTGGCCAAGGACCTGACCTGAGGGCTCTGCCGTTGCCAGCGGCAGGCGGGAGCTTGGGTGGTGGAGGGTTTCCTTCGAGGTCCTTCCAAGTCACCAGTCAGCAGGTGGGCTCACTCGTCCTCCTCGAACTTCCCCTCCTCCTTATCGAGCTTCCTCGCATCCCTCAACGTGACCGGTCTTCCGCCTTTACTCGGTCTCTTCACGATCGCGTAGTAGAGGGCTCCAACTGCCGAGGCGAAGAAGCCCACCACGGAGATGAGGACCCCCACCAGCACTAGCGCCACGAAGATGGCCAGTATGAGGGCGGCGACTAAGGGAAGGTACTTGAGGATGAGCCACAGGGCTATGCCCCCAGCTAGCAGCCCGATTACCGCCAGGAGGAGGATCGCCGCCGCGTCCTTCCCCCTCAAATCAATCACCCAAGGATATCGTGAATCCCCTGTTACCTGACTGGGGGATGTGCTTGGCTATCTCCCTGGCCAGGGCAGCGACGTTCAGGGACTGGAGGATCACCCTGCCCGGGCCTCTGACCACGGCGAAGAAGAGGCCCTCCCCGCTGAAGAGTATGGACTTCACGCCCCCGACCCTCTCTATGTCGAAGTCGACCGAGTCCTCTATCGCGACCAGGTGGCCTGTATCCACCTTGAGGACCTGATCGGGCTTCAGGTCGTACTCTATGAAGTCGCCGGCAGCGTGGATGAAGACCTTTCCCACGCCCCTCACCCTCTCCATTATCAGCCCCTCACCGCCGAACAGGGCCGCTCCCAGCTTTCTGGCCATTCCGGCTGTGATCTCGACGCCGTCTTCGGCGGCCAGGAAGCCGCCCCTCTGTATCAGGTACTCCTTGGAGCCATCCAGCTCCAGGACGGCGATCTTGCCGGGGGCGGTGCCGGCGAAGGACACGACTCCCGGCCCACCCTCGGCCGAGAACTCGGTGACGAAGAAAGTCTCCCCGGCTATGGCCCTCTTCAGGCTGGCCATCAACCCGCCACGGGCCTTCACATCCATCCTGATGTTACCGGACATGTGGTTCAGCGCCCCGGCCTCGGCGTATATCCTCTCGCCGGGGGACAGCTCTATGATGAGGACCTGGAGGTTATCCCCTACGATCTGGTACTTCATGGCTCCTCGGGGATCTGGGGAGGGGTGGCTTATTAACATCCCGAATCGCTGCCGGCCAAGGCCTTGAGGTGGAGGTGGGAGTGGAGGGACATCTACGATCGGTACCTGAAGACCTCCCTGAGCAGGCATATGGGATCGGGCAGTATCATGGGCACCCTCTTCCTGTACTCCTCGTACTCCTGCCCGAACTTCTCCACGGCTTCCGGCTCCTCCACCTTGATCAGGAAGGTGATCACGCTCACCCAGATGGTGAGGGTGAGCAGGAGGAACGTGAACAGGCCGCCCAGCAGCAGGCCCAGCGATGTCACGAAGAGCCCGATGCCGAAGTGGTGGGGATGCCTGACGCACGAGTATATCCCGTGGGTCACCAGCTTGGTGGTCCACCCCCACTCCTCGGGACGCCCGAACGTCTTGAGCATCCTTCCAGAGGTCCTCAGGATCAGGGTCGCCATCAGCATTCCTATCAGGCCCAGGATCCTGATCCACACGGGTAATGCAAGCCCGTAGAGGGAGTCCAACGAGTATCCGAGTATCAGGGAGACCAACATCACGAACAGCCATAGGAAGAGCCTCTTCTTCACCTTCTCCACGATGATCACCCTGACCTGACGGTGGACCTGCTGTGATCTTTAATGCTTCAGGATTTACGCTTGACCGATGGAAGCCCGGGACGGTTTCCGATGCCTGCCGCGGAGGCAACGATGACCCGTTCGAGCGCCACCTAGCTCTCGACCGGATGGATGGGGTTTGTTTGAGCAGTTCCCTCGCCGATGGGCCGCACGAGATCATGAGAGGAGGAAATAGGAGAAACCCACGAGGTCGGTCACCACGTGAGCCACTATGAGGGGGCCCAGGCTACCCCTCCTCAAGTAGGCGAGGCCGTAGGCCAGGCCTATGACGAAGACGAAAGGTATGTGCAGAGGAGATACATGCCAGAGAGCGAATGCAATGGCCTGCACGGCCACGGCCCTGCTGTCGCTCATGAACTTCCTGAGGTTCTCGATCCCGAAGCCCCTCCATATGACCTCCTCGAACACGCCCGCCGTGAAGGGCGCCAGAAGAGCGTTCATGTACTTGGCCCAGACTGGGATCCTCCTCATCACGTCGGAGAACCATCTGGTCCCGTTTACTGGTAGTAGTGGATACTCTACGAAGAAGAGAGCCTCGCTCAGCAGCACGAGGGCCACTATCAGGGGGGCGTCGCTCCTCCTGAGATCGTAGGATAGCTCGACCCTCCCGAGGAGGGCGAGGCCGAAGGAGACCTGGACCAGTATCATGAACGCCGACTGGTAGCTCCATATGTAGCTGTAGAGGGTCTTGATGGCTTCCTGATAGTCGGTCACCCACATTTCACGCGGGACCAGTGAGTACATCGCGAAGGAGGCCGCCAGGTTGAGGAGGAACGGAGCGAGGAGTATCAGAAGGACTGACCTCTTGCTCATCTCTCCACCCATTACGGGCGATCTTTCTTAAAAATCATGTGGATAAAGGGATGATTACGTCAGGTTCATGTTGAACTTAGGTTATTCAGCTCACTTATTTCACCAGAGATGCCGAACCCTGTCCCGTGTGGGCGTGGGTAGTGGGATCAATGCATTCAAACACATCGCTCCGTCCACGGATATCACATGCTGGAGATTCGGTAGAGGATTGCCGATCCGAGAGCACCCAGGCCGGAGATCACGAGCAGAGGGCCCGCTACAGCGACCGTGTAACCCATCTCAGCCCAGATGAGGAAGAACACGAACATCAGCGCCGATTGAGTCAGGAATATGGCGGACACCGCTATCAGGAGCTTTCCGACATGGGTGTCCCCTATGGGGGAGTAGTTCCTCAGGGTGAGCACGAGGAAGATTGCCTCCACGAGGACCAGAACCAGATCGACGGCCCAGTAAATACCTATCATCATATCACCCTACTAGACTAGGGAGTTCACCACCTCCCAATTCCTCTCCAAGGTATCCGATAGGAAGTAAGGGGCGCCGTAGCCACTTCCCAGCCTCACGACCAGACCGTGCCTCTCCAGAACTGATAAGTGGTGCAACACAGTTTTGTAGTTCAAGTTCAGCGTTTTCGCGAGTTGATTCGGGTTCATGGGCTTCTCCTTGAGCGCCCTGAGTATTTTCAGCCTGGTAGGGCCACCTCTCGAGCCGCTCAGCAGCCAGATGATTATCTTCCTGAGCCTCAAGGCGTCCTCCATCGACTACCATGGGAGGGAGTGGGGTGAATCTTATATCCGTTGACACACGGTAATCTCCGACTTTTCCTATAAAAATGTTAATACGAGAGAAATTATCGAGGATGTTCGTAAAAGATAAGAGATTTATGATGAATTTATGCATGATTTTGGTGGAAATTATGTTTCATATTTATCTTGCTTGAGTTCCGTGCCTCGATATGAGCAAGCTCGCCCTAGCAGGTGTCGTAATCGTTTTGGTGATCCTGGCGGCGATCGTGTTCTATGTCGGGTTCAAACCAGTTCAGGAGACTCAGACCGCACCCACGGAGAAGGGATACGCGGCACCGCAGAAGGCCGTGGAGTGGAAGCCCGACGGCGTCGTATCCGAGGGTGAGTACGATCACGAGCTGGAGCTGGCCGGGGGCAAATTCAAGGTCTACTGGAGGACGGACGGGGAGTACCTCTACATGGCCCTCTCCGGCAAGACCGCAGGATGGGTTGCGATAGGTTTCGAGCCGACCAAGAGGATGAAGGACGCGGACATGATTATAGGGTGGGTGAAGGACGGTAAAGCCACCGTCGTAGACGCCTACTCCACTGGGGAGACGGGCCCCCACCCGCCGGACGAGAAGCTCGGTGGCAGGAACGACATCCTATCGTACGGAGGGTCGGAGAAGGACGGCACCACAGTCATAGAGTTCAAGAGGAAGCTCGCAACCGGCGACAAGTACGACAAGGACCTGAGGCCGGGGATGAGGGTCAAGTTCATCTTCGCAATGGCGGACGAAGATCAGTTCACGAAGAAGCACAACGTCGCCAAGGGATCTGGAGAGCTGGTCCTCGGAGGCTGACACTTCATATCCGCACGCCGTTGCCCGCGATCACTCCTTTTTCTTTTTCTTTTCAGCGTCGGTGAGGCGTGTCCTCATCGTGTGACGGAGGGGATCTCGACTCCCTCACGCAGCAGCCCGCTTGGGCGGTGATCGTGCCGCCCTCATGGGATGCTCCTTCAAGGGAAAGCCTAGCTCAGGAGAACCGCCAGCACACCGGAGAGGAATATCCCGTCGAACACGCCAGCTCCTCCGATGCTCACCAGCCCGCTCCCTATCTTCTCCACCTCCCTGAGCCTAAGCAGGTCCGCCCCTATGAGGGTTCCCAATGTCCCGGATACGTAGGCGCTGACCCCGGTGAAGTTGGGAGCCAGCAGGATGGATGAGAGCGCCGCGGTCACGGGGGCTATGTAGAAGGGCATCACTATTCCCACGCCCCTGACCGGCCGGCTGAAGGCGTAGCTCACCAGCGTCACTATGATCAGGGAGGCGATGATCCCGGGCCTGGGGCCAACCCTAGACAGGAGGTAAAGGGAGAATGCCGTGGGGATGAGCGCCCCTCCCAGGTTGACGGCTATCACGACCCTCTTCTCTATCCTGACAGGGGGGAGCTTGACCCTGAGGAAGAGGACCTCGACCTCGTCCACGATCTCGTAGGTCCTCTTCTCCCACACCGGGATGTTCACCGCGCTTCCCACCAGCGTGGAGAACAGGAGTATCCACGTCTGCCAGGGAGCGAGACCTATCTTCGTGAAGGCCCTTCCCACCATCCCCAAGAAGAGGAGGAACATGATGGGCAGTAGGAAGAGGAAGAGGAGCATTACCAGCATCATGGCGAGCGGGTAGTATATGTAGGACCTGTCCACATGGCTCGGGGGAGTGGGGAGTAATAAATGTCCCCCAGAGCGGTGCGACGGGCCAAGGTAGGCTAGCTGACCGGGCAGCCCAGCGATGTGTTAGAGCCTCCACGCGCGCAGCTATCCCTGACCACGGCCCTCGAGTAAGGAGAGCTCCTCCTCACTCAGTTCTATCTCAGCAGCTTTGGCGTTGCTCCTGAGCTGCTCCAAACTCTTGGCTCCCGGGATCGCGACCACCCCCTCCTCCCTTATCACCCAAGCCAGGGCGAGCTGCGCCGGGCTCGTTCCCCCTCTCTTCCTAGCCGCCAGCTCCTTGAGCCTCTCGACCACCGACCAGTCGATCCTCCCGTAGAGATGCCAAATGTTCAGCCTCCTCTGAATGCCCTTAGGCATCCTCCCTGGCCCGTACTTCCCGGTGAGCAGTCCCTGCGCCAGGGGGCTGTACGCTATTATCGTGATGCCCTCCCTCCGGCAGTGGGGTATTAGGTCCCTCTCAGGGTCCCTCTTGAGGAGGTTGTACTCGATCTGGTTGCTGGCCAAGTCGTGCCTCTGGAGGTAGTTCCTAGCTTCCTCCATCTGCTTCAGGGAGAAGTTGCTCACGCCGATCGCCCTTATCCTGCCCTCCTCCAGCTCCCGCTCCAGCGCCCTCATCGCGCCCTTCAAGGGGAATATTGGGCTGGGCCAGTGGATCTGGTAGAGATCCACGTACCCAGTGTTCAGCCTCCTCAAGCTGTTTCTCAGGGCCTTCAGGACCCCGGAGACGGTTACTCTGTACGGGAAGACCTTGGTGGCTATCACCACCTCCTCCCTGTCGATGCTCTGCAACGCTCTCCCAACGATCCTCTCGGACCTCCCCCACCCGTAGATCTCGGCCGTGTCGATGAAGTTGATCCCGAGATCGACGGCCTCCCTTATTATGGAGATCGCGTCCTCTTCACCCAGCTCCCTCCCCCAGCCCCAGTAGCTGGCGCCGAACTGCCACGTCCCCAAGCCGATCTTGGAGATCCTTATCCCGGTCCTGCCCAGCTGCTCGTATCTCATGCGTATCCCCGACGATCGTGGAAGGAGTGATTAAAATGAGCAGTGGGGGTCCTGACCATGCGGCATAGGACCACTTGAAAAGCTAAAACAGCCGGCTGCGAGGACGGTATTCCACCAGCATGCTTGAAGGCAGCTAATTGCGCGATGGACTTCTACCTTATCCCCAATCTCTCCTTTATCAGCGCCACATCCCTCTCTAAAGCCGTCAATCTCCTGTCCAAGATGGACTTCAAATCCTCCCTCACTCCTTTCAGCTCCTCCAGCGTCTCGCCCTGCCTCTGGATCATGATCTCTTGATTTCTCCTGCTCTCGTTTCTGAAGGCCCTCAGCTCTCCCAAGGTCTCGTCCTGCTTCTGCGAGATGGTCTCGAGCTTCTGGATCATGAGCTGCTGGTTCTGAATGCTCTCCTTCCTGAAGGCCTTAAGCTCGTTGAGGGTCTCGTCCTGTTTATGAATCATGGTGAGCCCCACCTCTATCATCTTGCCCAGCTGGAGGGTCGTGAAGTAGGATCTGAATCTCTCGATGTCTTTCACCGGCCCGTCGTAATCCTCGAACCTGATCCTCTCCACCCTGGCCCCCTCGGGCGCGAGCTGCCTCACGTCAGCCTCGAATGCCCTGACCGCATCCTTCTCGCCCTCGTACACGGCCTCGACCCCGTCTCTTCCAACGTTGCGAGCTTGGAAGCCCGTCAGATCATGCTCGCTCGCTAGGTTTAGGAGGAACATGCGGTAGCCTATGTCCTGAACCCTCTCTCCCTCGATAATTAGCCTCCTCTTCATCACTTAGGTATCTGCAGGAGCTTATTTAAGGATTTTCAGGCGTTCGACATATCCAGAGTGGTTCCTGAAAGTTTTACGGTGTAGTTAGCTCTTCGGGAACGTTGAGTCCCGCGAACCCGATCGGGCGCTATGGTATCTCAGTTATAACGGGCGTAGCGGCTCAGAGGGGACCGGAAGTGCGGGTCCACCACCAGCAGGCCTTCGGTGAGGTGAACCGGGGAGTCAAGTACTTTAAGGACCCCCTCCCCTAGGCCGGGATGAGCATGTCGGAGCCCGTGGAGTATGACGCCATAGCCATAGGTACGGGCACGGCCATGAACATAGTGGACGGACTCCTCCACCACAATCCGGACATGAAGGTGGCCGTGATAGACAAGGACGAGCCCGGAGGGATATGCCTGACCAGGGGGTGCATCCCCTCGAAGATCCTCATACACTCGGCCGATGTCCTCAGGATAGTCGAGGACGCCCACCGCTTCGGCATCGACGTCGAGATAAGAAAGGTCGACTACGAGAGGGTAATGAGGCGGATGAGGAGCCTGATAGATCCAGAGATAGAGATGATAAGGAGGGGGCTGAGCCAGCACCCAAACATAGACTACTATCAGGAGGTAGCGGAGTTCGTGGCCCCCTACACTCTCAAGGTCGGGGACAAGCTGATCAAGTCGAACCTCATCCTCCTCTGCTCGGGATCGAAGCCCTACATCCCCCCGATAGAGGGGCTGGAGGAGGTCGGTTACCACACCAACAGGACCATATTCCACCTGTTCGAGAGGCCCGACTCCCTTGCGATAATCGGGGGAGGATACATAGCGGCCGAGTTCAGTCACTTCTTCTCGGCGATGGGGACGAGGGTCACCATCATAGGCAGGAACCCCCAGTTCCTCCCGCAGGAGGAGCCGGAGGTGTCAAGGCTGGCCAAGAGGGAGCTGGGGAGGTTCGTGGACATATACACAAACCACGAGGTCGTCAGGGCGAGGAAGACCCCCGACGGGAGGAAGGAGCTCATCGCGATAAACAGGGAGACTGGAGAGGAGGTCAACTTCGTGGCCGACGAGATACTCGTGGCCGCTGGCAGGGCGCCCAACACGGACATACTCCATCCGGAGAGGGCGGGCATAGAGACGGACGAGCAGGGATGGATAAAGGTGAACGAGTATCTCGAGGCATCCCAGCCCGGGGTGTGGGTCTGTGGGGATGCCAACGGCAAGTACCTGTTCAAGCACGTCGCGAACTACGAGTCCAAGGTGATATTCTACAACATAATGGGCCATAAGGTCAAGATGAGCTACCACGCCGTTCCCCACGCGGTGTTCACCTACCCGGAGATAGCATCCGTCGGAATGAGGGAGGCGGAGGCCATCGAGAGGCTGGGGAAGGACAGAGTGCTGATAGGCTTCCACAGGTACGAGGACACCGCCAAGGGGGAGGCGATGGGCGTCAAGGACTACTTCGTGAAGGTCATAGTCGACGGGGAGAGCGGGGTCATAGTGGGAGCCCACATAATAGGGCCCCACGCCTCGATCCTGATACAGGAGATAGTTACGCTCATGTACTCCAGGGACCCCACGTACATGGCCATATCCACGGGGATGCACATACACCCGGCCCTCTCGGAGGTCGTGGAGAGGGCGTTCTGGCACCTAATGCCGGTGGACCACTACCACCACATGCTGGAGCACCATCTCGGCCTGTGATCCTCCAATCCCCACCCATCGCACGGCTCAGCACAGCTTGGCGCCGCACACCACGTAGTAGTCCTCTTCCTCCTCCATGTGGATGACCTGCACGTAGTGGTCGACCGACGACAGCACCTCCTCCATGCTCCTAGCAACCGTTTCACGGCCGTGGGGGTTGTACTTGGAATCCGGGGTCCAGTCCATTATCACGAGCCTCCCGGTGCACCTGAGGACCCTGCGGAATTCCTCCAGCGCTCTCTGAACGTCGGTCAGGTGGTGCATCGTGGTCACCGTCGAGACCAGATCGAACGAGTTCTCCCTGAACGGGAGGTTCTCGGCCGTCGCCTGAACGAAGTGAACGCCCTCGGGGACCCTGTCCGCTGCGGACAGTTCTGGATCCACTGTGACTATCGTCGAGTCGGGGAAGACCTCCGCGAGGATGGAGAGGTTGGCTCCGAAGCCGGTTCCCACCTCGAGGACGTTCCTCTCCGCCCTTCTCATGTACAGGTCCGTCAGGAGATCCCTCCAATCCATTCCAATCCTCTGAAGTTGTGGAGAATATTATTTAAGGGATCCCCTAAGAGCTGGGGGATGAATTGAGGGAGAACCTGTTCTGGGCCTCTGTGCTGATCACATCGCTGCTATCAGTCGTCCTGCATGTGGCCGGAATCGAGGGTCTGGATTCCCTCCTGCTCCTCGTTCTGGTGTCGCTGATATCTGTTTACACTATATGGGAGGTGCTCCACGATAGGAGGTTCGAAACCGAGCACCTGGTCAACCTGCTGATGGTGAGCGTGGGGTCCCTCACCTACTGGCTGGATCTGCACCTGGAGGGGACCCTCCTCCTAGGTATGTTCGGGCTGGCCGAGATACTGGAGCACGCTGCCATGGAGAGGGCCGAGTCTGGACTGAAGGAGCTCATGGAGTACCTCCCGAAGAAGGCCAAGGTGGAGAGGGAAGGCGAGCTGCTCGAGGT
>WAOH01000058.1 GCA_015521385.1 Thermoproteota archaeon | reverse complement strand
TGGCCCAGGAGACCAGTTCCCTTATGTTTGCCTGCTCGTAGTAACCCGGATTGAGTCCCGCCTCCGACACGACCCTCCTGAAGAGGGGCTCGTGCAGCTTGGGGCTGCACGCTGCAACGACGACCCTGTTCACCCTGCCGGCCCTGATGTCCCTTGCTATGAGCTCCTGTCCCTCGCTGCTGCACATGAAGAAGAAGTGCCTGCTCACCGAGACCCTGGGGTCCTCCTTCAGCTCCCTAGCGACCCTCCTCACGTCAACCTTTCCGGCTATGTTCTTCCCGCAGTGACAGACGTACACCCCAACCCTGATGTCCTCCTGCCCCATCGAATCACCCGAAGATCCTCGTGAAGGCACTCACGAGGGCTTTCACACCTGGTGAGTCCCTGCTGTACGACTGGACGCCCCTCCCCTCTATCTCCGCCTCAATGAAGGACTCATCAAACGGGACGAAGTGGACATCCAAGTCTGGGAAGGAGGAGAGGATCCTCTCCCTGAGTGAGTCCCCACCCCTGAACTTGTTGACTATGAGGGAGGTCCTCCTTATTCCAAGCTCCATGCCCATCCTTATGAGCTTCTTGGAGATGTCAAGGGACTTCACCGTGGGCTCGGTCACGCAGAGCATGTGATCGAAGTTCTCCGCGAGTCCCCTGCCGAAGACCTCGGCCCCGGCCTCGGCGTCTACCACGACGGCCGTGTCCTCCTCCAGCATTACGTGTTTGAGGAGGGCCTTTCCCAGGGCTATGGAGGGGCAGAGGCATCCTTGCTTGGCTGAGTCGATGCTTCCCACGACCAGCAAGCTTATGCCGTCCGCGACCCTTATGCCGTAGCTGTCGACTATGTCGTCGACTCGGGGATTGAGCCTGAAGAAGACGCCCCACCCCTGTCCCGGCCTCGCTCCGGTCCTCTCCTCGATCAGCTTCTCGTTCCTGACGAGGGGCACTATGGAGGAGGCCCTCTCCGGGGGGAGCCCCAGCGCCATGGCCAAGTTGGGAACCGAATCGGTATCGATGGCCAGTACACTCTTCCCCTTGGAGGCGAGAAAAAAAGACAGGAGGGCAGAGACCGTTGTCTTTCCGACCCCTCCCTTTCCAGCCACCAGCACTCGCAGGGGCATTTTACACCGGCCATCCCAATTTCTTCCTCTTCTCCTCTATTATCTCGAGGATCCTCTGAGCCGCCTTGTGCGGGTCGGTCTCCACGAAGAACTTGGCCCCCACCAGCTTCTCAGCGTCCTCCGTCAGGAGTTCCACGACCTTCTGGCTGCCTAGGACGGGTGGGACGGTTCCCAGGTGCACGGTTATGCCGGAGGCGACGAAGTAGGACCCTATTGCAACGGCTTTCTCGCTGTACCACTCGGGAGCTGATCCCACCGCCGGTAGGTCGCTCATGTCGACTCCCAGGTGGTCCGCGAGGGCCGCGAGGGCTATCAGCATCCTGCTGCAATCGACGCAGCTGCCCATGTGTAGGGCAGGTGGTATGTTTAGGGCCTGGCATATCTCCCTGAGACCGGGTCCAGCGAGCTCCGCGGCCTCCGGCTTGAAGAGGCCAGCCTTGCTCATGGCGATGGCCCAGCATCCCGTTCCGACCACCAGCACATCGTTCTTTATCAGCTCCTTGGTTATGGCGATGTGGCTGTGATCGTGCCTGGTCTTGGGATTAGTGCATCCCACGATTCCCGCAATCCCCTTGATCTTCCCGCTCTTGAGGGCCTCAGCCAGGGGTTCGAGGCTCCCTCCCAGCGCCGAGAGTATGGCCTCGACGCTGAAGCCCACCACTGCCTCCATCTTCTCCTTGGGTATGAACACCCTCTCCTTCCTCCTGTTCTTGAAGTTCTCAACCGCTATCCTGACTATCTTCTTCGCCGTCTCGTTGGCGTTCTCCTTGTCGAATTCCACGTGAATGGCCCCGGGTATCTTGGCTTTGGGCTCCGTGGTTATCACCTTCGTGTGGTAGCACGAGGCCACATCCACAAGCGCGGGCATTATGCACTGGTAGTCCACTATCACCGCCTCGGTGGCCCCGGTGATTATGGCCAGCTCCTGCTGGAGGAAGTTACCAGCTATGGGAACCCCCAGCCTGACGAGTATCTCGTTCCCGGTGCAGCACATTCCCACCACGTTTATGCCGCCCTCGGCACCCAGACTCTTGGCCAGCTCGACGAGCTCGGGATCCTGGGCCGCCTCCACTATCTTCATGGAGAGCAAGGGGTTGTGGCCGTGAACCACTATGTTCACGGCGTCCTCCCTGAGGACGCCTAGGTTGGCCCAGACCTTGATGGGCTTCGGCGTGCCGAACATCACGTCGCTGAAGAGGGTTGCCATCATGGAGCCGCTCCACCCGTCGGCGAGGGCGGCCCTGAGTCCCTGGGAGATGAGGTTCAGCGGATCCGCGTCCACGCCCATGTGGGTCCTGTGCATTATCTCGGTGACCTCCCTGTCTATCGCCCTCGGGGTTATCTTCAGCTTCTCCCACAGCTCCTTCCTCTTCTCAGGCGCGAAGGCATTGAGGAACCTCAGAGGCTCCTCTCCCGGCTTCCCAAACTCCATCTCCGCTATCTCAACGACCTCTCTGGCCACCTCTTTGATGTCCTTCCCGTCGGTCTCGAGGCCCAAGGCCTTGGCTATGGAGATCAGCTTTTCCTGGTCTGTTATCCCGTAGTCCTTCGCCCAGCCGTCCACTATGCCCCTGAAGACCTCCACTATGTCCCTGGCGTGATCACTGTGCGAGGCGGCCCCGGCCGCCAGGGCCCTGAGCAGGTTCCTAGCCACGATGGTGTGGGCGTCCGCACCGCAGATCCCCCTCTGAGGACCGTACCCGAAGGGGTCGACCCTACAGGGACCCATGTTGCAGTTCCTGCAGCAAACCCCGAGCAGACCGAAGCCGCACTGCGGCTGCTGGGCCAGGTACCTGTGCCATACGGTCTCAACACCGTCCTTCTCCGCCTTCTCCAAGAGCTGGGGAACCGTCGGATCGGACGACACGCTCTCGTAGTACTCCCTCCGGGAGGCCTTGAGAAGCCTCTCGTATATCCTCACATCCTCCACACTCTCACCTCCCACCTCTGAGGAGGGAAAGGATCGTGCTCTCCCTTGCCCCTGAGTACGCGACCCCTCCCTCCCTGAGGCCCATTCCCAAGATCAACTCGACCGCGCGCCTCCTCTTCTCCTCGTCAAGCAGGTCCTCGACCCTACCGAACCTCAGGGCCCCCGTGGGGCAGGCCTCCACGCAGGCCGGTGGAAGCCCCCTCCTGAACCTGTCAACGCAGTGATCGCACTTGATCACCTTGTTCTCGCTGCTGTAGGTTGGGTGACCGAATGGGCAGGCCAGGAGGCAGGTCCTGCAGCCAATGCACTTCTGGGGATCAGATACTACGAAGCCCTCCTCCGTCCTGTGCATCGACCCAGTGGGACAGGACTCGACGCACGGTGCTGAATCACAGTGCATGCACCTCATCGGCACGTAGACCCCGTCGGCCATGACCACCTTGGTCCTGGGCTTGGGACGGGGGGACTCCATCACCGCACCGTACAGGGTTTTAGAAGCCGAGTGCTCCACCGCGCATGCTATCTCACAGCTGAGGCATCCCACGCACCGGGAGGGGTCGACATAGATCAGGTACTCTTGGAGCGTAGGCGCTACCAGCTCATATCCCCCTCGTCTCACCGGGATCGACATTTTGATAATTGTTCCGAAGTTCGAACGTTCTAAAGGGTATGGGTTTCCGTTTTTCGAACTACTCAAAACGGGAGAGCATACTACTGGTGGACTTCACCGCCCGATATCTCCTGATCAGCTCCCTCGCCTCGGGGGTGAGGAGAACGCCGCCTCTCTCAACACCACCCCTCCTAGATATCAGGAGCTTGATCCTCAAGACTTCCTCCATCCTCTTTATCCTCCTGAGGACTGAGGGAGGGGAGAGACCGGCCATCCTGGCCGCACCGCTCAGGCTGCCAGCCTCCTCGACCAGCGCGAGGAGGTCCAAGTCCCTCTCATCCACCTCCGCCCCGTCACTGGTGACGAGCTTGACGGAGGTCACGAAGGAGTAGCTGGTTTTGGGGACCATGTCGGTGCAACCTCTCCTTACCACCATGGCGAACTCCATCGGAGAACTCACCCCTGCCAGCGTTCCAGCGGGGCACTTGCCCACCAGCCCCTCCGGCCCCAAGA
>WAOH01000057.1 GCA_015521385.1 Thermoproteota archaeon | reverse complement strand
AGACAATACTATTGGATATGAGGGACTTTCCCCGACCTAAACCCTGTGGTGGAGGAATAACTTTGAAGGCAGCGAGGCTACTCGAGGAACTGGGGCTGCCCTTAGAGCCGGTGGAGTCCATTCACAGGGATGTCGTGGTCGCTGGCTTCGGACGTGAGATAACGGTCAGCACTCCACCTAGCGAGTTCGCCATAGCCTTGGTGAGGAGGGAACTCTTCGATCACCGACTCCTCGAGACGGCTGTGGGGGAAGGAGCCGAGTTCGTCAGGGCCAAAGTGACCGCTGTCAAAATGATGAACGGCAGTGTGAAACTGATCGGACCCGGGGAAGAGGCCAGGTTCGTTATTGGGGCCGATGGCGCGAACTCCGTCGTAGCTTTAACATCGGGGGTAAGGAGCAGCTGGAGGAGGGATGATGTGATAGTGGCCATAGAGGGGAGCGCCCCTCCGCAGGACAGGCTGATCTTCATGGTGGATGCAGCTCCTTACGGATACGGCTGGATATTCCCTAGGGGCGAGGACTCCAATGCCGGAGTGGGGGGAATGTCCGAAAAGTCCCGGGAGATAATGGAGGCTTTCAAGAAGTTCTCATCGAAGTTCAACGTCAGAATGAACGGTTCATGGATAATACCAGCTGGCGGTCACGGTAAGCCCATCGCGAAGGATCGCGTGCTTCTAGTCGGTGATGCAGCCGGTCTAGCGGATCCTCTAACAGGAGAAGGTCTCTATTACGCGTTTAGAAGCTCATTGGAGGCAAGTAAAGCACTCGAAAGCGAATCTCCAGCCGAGAACTACAGTGAGAGGATGAAACCGATTCTAGAGGAGTTAAAGGCGAAGAGGAGGGCCGCTAGGCTGATAATGCCTAGGATGAAGTTCTTCTTCGAGCTGTTCGTCTCATACCCGGAGATAGCCAGGAGGTACATGCTCTCGTCCATCGGCAAGGTCGAGTTTAGGGATTTCTGGAGGTGGGCGATCTCGAGGGTGCCCAGAGCTCTCATAAAGAGCAAGCTGGGGATATGATCATTCCAAAAAGCCCTCCAGTGATGTCCACCTCCGCACGAACCTCAGGAGGCGAGAACTCCGTAGGATCGGGGTCAGATCGAACCTCACCCTCCCCCCGAGGAATCTGAGCGCCTCATCCAGCTCTTCGAACCGCGTGGGCTCCGAGCTGAGCGCGATCCTCATTCCCTCCCTCACCTGCCAGACCCCCACCGGGGCGTAATACTCCGGTCCTATCTCCCTGATGGCTAGAACCGATGCCTGCCTTCTCATTGACCTTAACTTCTCCAGAACGGCGACTCTCATGGCGTAGTGACCCCCATCCATGTAATCCAGGCCTATGCGGGTGTGTTCTCTGTTGATCAGTACGTGAGCCTCTTGGGAAGACCGGGTCCACAGGCCTCTGGGTAGCCAAGCCTCCACGATCTCTAGAATGTAGGGACCGGGAGCGATCACCACGAAGTACCTGTTCCCCTCATAGCTACTCTGGTACAGCAAGACATCTCCCGCGTAGGGAGGCATCCGCTCAACGAGCCTCCTCAGCCAGTTCCCGACGATGGAATCCACCGCGGTTATGGCCCATCTAGTGGGGACCAATTTCCTCCTTCCCCTAACGCCCAAAGAACCTAGAGAAAGGACCTTAGAGATGGAATAGACGTCCACACCTCTCCTGTAAAGCTCCACAACGCCCTCGGTGGCGCCCAGATCCCTGTCGTAAACGCTCCTCTCTATGGGTGTCGGTACCTTCGGCTCCTCGGCGAGTTTTACCCTCTCCGCAGGGGCTGTCGGGCCTAGTGGTGTAAGGAGACCGTCGAAGGAGATCCTCGGAGCGGGAGGTCTCCTGAGCTTGGCCTCCATCTCAACGGGCACCTCGCTCAGTAGGGCCCACCTGACCTCCTCGACCTGCGGTTCATCCACTCTCCTCACATCCGTTCTGAAGTGAGCGTAAACTTGAGAGGAGAACCTGGAGATCATGTAACTGAGGGATCTCCTTATCCACAGGTCAGGGCGTTCGGGGAGGTCCAGCTCCCTCAGGGAAACCATGGGCCCGACGGACACCTTGGGATATCCCTTCTCGCCCACCAGGGCCGAGGGTGGTGAGGGGCCCTCCACCAAGCTTGTTTTGGGGATTCCAGCCTGAGACTTGATCCTCTCTAGGATGGGACACTTGGGCAGGCCGCATAGCAGCTTGGTCCCCTTGCACCTGACGCAGAGAGATGGATCGACCCTAGAGGGCACAAGTAAGAGTTACGTGGGGGGAATTAATCGTTGACCTCAATACTCGGCTTGACCCTGTATACCTTCCCCCTCCCGTTCACCCTCTCCACGAGTCCCCTCTCCTCTAGGATCCTCAATCTCTCCGATATTATCCTCCTGGAAGCTGACCCCCTCAGCTTCCTGACCTCCTCCGTGAGTTGGGATATGTTGAGCGGCCCCTTTGTGGCGAGGGCCCTGATTATGCTCTTATCTATGT
>WAOH01000056.1 GCA_015521385.1 Thermoproteota archaeon | reverse complement strand
GCCTGTTCGTCGCTCCTATGACTATTACCTCTCCCCTGCCCTTAAGGCCGTCCATGAGGGCGAGGAGCTGGGCCACGACACGCCTCTCAACCTCTCCGGTCACCTCGTTCCTGTTTGGCGCGATGGAGTCTATCTCATCTATGAATATTATCGAGGGAGCGTTCTTCTCGGCCTCCTCGAATATCTCCCTGAGCCTCTTCTCGCTCTCTCCGTAGTACTTGGACATTATCTCGGGCCCTGAGATGCTTATGAAGTGGGCGTTGCTCTCGTTGGCCACTGCCTTAGCGAGGAGGGTCTTGCCACACCCAGGAGGCCCATAGAGGAGCACTCCCTTGGGCGGCTCTATTCCCAAGTGCCTGAATAGCTCTGGATGCTTGAGCGGGAGCTCCACCATCTCCCTTATCCTCTGTATCTCCTCCTTCAGCCCTCCTATGTCCTCGTACGTGACGGTGGGCACTATTATCTTGGAGAGCTCCACTGGCCTCTCCCTGACCTCTATCACCGTGTTGGCCCCGACCTTCCCGAAGGTTCCGGGCGTGACGCTGACCACTACCAGAGGGATGAACCTCTGGAATATGGGGATGAGGACCACATCGCCCTTGGTGACGACGAAGTCGTAGAGCCTCCTCTTCACCCAGTTGTGGAAGTCGGGCGCGACCCTTATCATGTGGTCCTGCGGGGCCAGCACGACCTTGCTGGCCTCCCCCACCTCCACCGGTCTGACCCTGACCTTCTCGCCGGTCCTCACTCCCGCGTTCCCCTTGATGATCTTGTCCATCCTGATGTAGCGGGTACCAACGTCCATGCTCACAGACGGCATGACCCTGGCGTGAGTCACCCTAGAGCCGTAGATCCTCACGTAATCGCCGCTGGTCAGGTTGAGCTGCTTCATGACCTCGGGGTCTATCCTAACTATGCCCCTCCCGAAGTCGGCCTGCTTGACCACGTCGGCCACTATGAGCGTTACGTCCTTAACCTCCTTGTCGTCCCTCTTATCTCCCTTCTTAGGGGGCTGTTTCCTCCCCAACGATCACACCTCGAATCCATCCTCCGCGGAAGGGTTTATTAATTTTGCATGGGAGCGGCGGCCGCCAAGAGAACGGATATATTTAGGTGACGAGCGCTCACAGGGATGGAACTGAAGGCCGATCTCCTGCTGGAGGGTCAGTACCTGAATGTCTACACGGGCGAACTTCTCGATGGGCCCGTGGCCGTACTCGGGGATCGGATCCTCTGCGTCGGGGAGAGGGTCGAGGCCAGGAGAGTGGAGAAGGTAGACGGGATCCTGATCCCGGGACTGAAGGACGGGCACATTCACATAGAGAGCAGTAAGCTTCCACCGGGGGAGTTCGCTAGGTTGGTGGTGCCTAGGGGCACCACCTCCGTCTTCGCGGATCCGCACGAGATAGTGAACGTCGCCGGGAAGGAGGGCTTCCATTTCATGCTTGAGGAGTCCCGAAAGGTTCCCCTGAGGGTGCACCTGATGGTCCCCTCGTGCGTCCCCGCTTCCCCCTTGGAGGAGTCTCCCTTCCAGCTCGACGCCGACGCGGTCGCCGAGCTCCTGGAAATGGGCACGGGACTGGGGGAGGTGATGAACTTCCCCGGCGTCATATCCGGGGACAGGGACCTGCTCCGCAAGGTGGAGGAGGCGAGGAGGAGGCGCATGCCCGTCGATGGACACGCGCCCCTCCTGTCAGGGGAGGATCTCTGTACCTACCTGTTCAGGGGCATAGAGTCCGATCACGAGTCCACCACCGGTGAGGAAGCCCTGGAGAAGCTGAGGAAGGGGATGTACCTCATGGTGAGGGAGGGAACTGCCTCCAAGGACATGAAAATAATCAAAGGGCTCCTCGGAGTGCAGAGAAGGAGGCTCCTCCTAGTATCCGACGACAGGAGCGCATCAGACCTGTTGAGGGAGGGGCATGTGGATCACCTGCTCAGGAGGGCGGTTGAGGAGGGTCTCGATCCCGTGGAGGCGGTCCAGGCGGCGACGATAAACGTGGCGGAGAGGTTCGGGATCAGGGAACTGGATGGTATCGCCCCCGGGAGGCTCGCTGATTTGGTGGTGGTCAAGGACCTGAGGAAGTTCGAGGCCCTCAGGGTCTACATAGGAGGGAGGCTGGTGGCCTCCAACGGTAGGCCCCTGTTCGAATCGGCGAAAGCTGGGAAGATCGGCGTCATGAAGCTCCCTCCCCTCTCACCTGAGGATCTCGCCGTGAGGGCACGGGGGAGGAGGGCTAGGGTGAGGGTCATAGAGCTGACGGGTTCCCTGATCACCGAGGAGGGGGAGGAGTGGCTCCCCATCGATGAGGGGGTAGTGAGGGCCGCGAGAGAGGTTCAGCACCTGGCGGTGGTGGAGAGGCACGGGAGGACGGGGCACATCGGGAGGGGATTCGTGAGGAGCTTCGGGATGAGGGGCGCGATAGCGTCCACGGTGGCCCACGACAGTCACAACCTCATACTGGCTGGCAGCGACCTGAGGGACATGGTCATCGCCGCCCGCGAGCTCGAGCGCGTGGGGGGCGGTCAGGCCGTCGTGTCCGATGGCAAGCTAATTTCCCTCCTCCCGCTTCCCGTCGGTGGACTCATGTCCGATAGACCTGCTGAGGAGGTGGTCTC
>WAOH01000055.1 GCA_015521385.1 Thermoproteota archaeon | reverse complement strand
GTAGTATATGGGCTCCTCAGCTAGCTCCCTCACCCCGCTCCCTATGAGGGCCACGCCCACGTAGGTCTTCAGCTTGTCCGCCAGCTCCCTAGCCGCCCCTATCAGCTGGAGGCTGGCCTCCTCTATGCCTCCACCACCGTCGTCGGCGAAGGCGGCCACCCAAACGCCCTCGTAATCCTCGAGCCTTATCTCGGGCCACTCCCTGCAGACCATGCCATCACCCCAGCTCCAGCAATCCCTCCTCCATCAGCTTCTCCACCAGCCACTTGGCCGCCTCCCTGGCATCGCCCCTGAAGACCTCGTTCTTCCTGGGAACCTTGGGAACCATCTCTATCTTCGAGAGGGCCGTGGGCGATCCCCTCAGCCCGATGCACTCCGGATCGAGGCCGAGCACCTGATTGCTCCACGTCCTTATCGGGTTCTCCAGCTTAGCCCTGAGCTTGTAGGACGCCTTCACCCTCCTGGGATTGAGGGAGTGCATGGCCACGGATATCAGGGCGGGCAGGTCCAGCTCGTAGGTCTCTCGGGCATTCTCTAGGCTCCTCCTCACCAAGAGCTTCCCGTCCCTCAGTTCCGCGTGGGTCACGTAGTAGATGTAGGGCAGGTCGAGCCACGACGCCACCTGGGCCCCGACGTGCGCTGTGGAGGAGTCTATGGTCTCCTGCCCGAAGATTATCAGGTTGTAGTCCAGCCTCTCTATGACCTTGGCGAGAACGTAGGACGTAGCTAGGGTATCGGCGCCAGCGAAAGCCCGATCCGAGATGAGGATGGCCTCGTCAGCTCCCATCCCCAGCACGTGCTCCAGCCCCGCGATGGCAGAGGGAGGGGACATCGTTATCACGGTGACCCTGCCACCGTACTCGTCCTTGAGGCGGAGGGCCATCTCCACGGCCTCGAGATCGTGGGGATTGACGACGCTGGGTATCCCCTCCCTTACCAGGGTCCCCGTCTTGGGGTCTATGTTGACGGACGTGGTGTTGGGGACCCACTTTATCCCGACGACCATCTTCAGCATCCATACCACCCCTAGCTGAACCTGAAGTGGATGCCCCTCCCGCTCACCGGGTAGTCCCAGTGCACCGCGTCGTGGGGACAGATCAGCCTGCACGTCCCGCACTCCAGGCATCCCTCGTAGCTGAAAAGGACCTCCTCTCCAGCTAGGGTGTAGCACTGGGCCGGACAGAGGAGGAGGCACGGTCTCTCGTCGCACTCCCTGCACTTGGCGGAGTCCACCCTTATGTGGGGCTCGTAATCCACGTCCCACACGTCGTTGTTCAGGATGTCGTCCACCCTCATCGGCTTCCTCATCATACGCTCCTCACCACCTCTATCAGATCCCTGATCAGATCCAGCCAGCCGACCCTCCCTTCCTTTGCCCTCTTGAACGCTTCCATGACCTTGGGAACCTCATAGGTGGAGTGGAAGAGCTGATCCATGACCGAGTTGACCACCTCGGGGTAGGTGGAGTAGAGCCTCCCGTTCTCCCTCATCCTGGGGGCGTTCCTGAACTTCCTCAGCTGCCTCATCACGAAGCTCTCCTCTAGCAGCCTCTCGTAGACCGACAGGTTCTCCGAGGTCATGCCCCCCAGCTCGTGTGCCTTCTCCACGGCCTTCGCCGCTAGGTAACCCGAGTAGACGGCGTAGTCCACCCCCCTGAAGTTGTAACCGAGGTTCAGGAGCAGCCCGGCCGCGTCCCCGGCCACGAGGAGACCGTCGGCGTAGAGCCTGTGGGGGAGAGACGGCCACGTGTACTCGGGCACGAGGTGGGCCGAGTACTCCATTATCCTCCCGTTCCTGAAGTACCTCTCGAGGAGGGGGTGCAGTCTCAGGGCCTCCACGTAGCGGGAGATGTGCTCCCTCGTCACCTTCACCGCCTCCCCGAGCATCACCACCAAACCCAGGCTTACAGAGTCCCTGTTCGTGTAGAGGAAGGCCCCTCCTGGAAGCCCGCCCGTGATGTCGCCCATCATGAGCCAGGCCAACCCCTCGTCCTCCTCCAAACCGAACAGGTCCTCTATCTCCTTCTTGGAGAGCTTTATCACCTCCTTGACGCCGAGCCCAGCGTGCCTCAGCTCGAGCTTCGGGACAAGCCCGGCCCTCTCCAGCAGGAGCCTGTTTATCCCCTCTGCATCTATCACGACTTCACTGGAGATCTTCTCATCTCCGACCCTTATGCCGGTCACCCTCCCCCGCTCGATCACCAGCTCGTCCACCGTTATCTCCGTGAGGACTATCCCACCGGCTTCCTCAACCTTCCTGGCCATCCAGTTGGCTAACTCAGTCAGGTAGGTCGTGAAGGACGTCCTCTTCCTCTCGTGGAATTCGAGGGAGGTCATCGCCTCGCCGCTCACCATGGATATCCTCTCCTTGGTCACCCACCTGTGGACGGGGGCCGAGTCATCGAAGCCGTCGAACACCTCCCTCAGGGGATCGGCGTAGACCCTGCCGCCGAAGACGTTCTTGGAGCCCGGTATCCTGCCTCTCTCCACAAGCAAGACCTTGAATCCCTTTCTAGCCAGGGTGTAGGCCGCTGACGAGCCTGCAGGCCCTGCTCCCACCACTATAACGTCGAATTTGTAACCGACCTCTTTCAAGCTTGAAAACACCCTCCAGGTGCCATTTCCACCTATTGAAATCTAATAAACTTTTGCGGGGCCAGATGGGACCCCTGAGGTCCCATCACTTTGAGACGGGGTGTTTTCAAACAGAATCTGTGAGCGAAAATATTGAACATCTCGGGGAGAGGAGGGGCGTGGGAGGTGCCGTACCCTAACTCTCAGGTCTCCTCCTCCAGCCTCTATGGATGCCA
>WAOH01000054.1 GCA_015521385.1 Thermoproteota archaeon | reverse complement strand
ATGTCTATCGTTCGCGCGGTTCCGGGATATCCTTCGTCCTGATGTCGACCCAAAGTGAAATTTCCATCAGGGGTGAACATGTATGCTGGACGAGTTGCTGAGCTTATTTAGGAAGAAGGCCAGGTTGGTCGTCTTGGGCCTGGATGGCGCTGGCAAGACGACGATGATAAACTACATCAAAAGAGGTGATCCGGGTGCCACCTTTCCGACCATTGGCGCCTCCTTCGAGCGGATAAAGGTCAGGAACCTGGTGTTCGAGGTATGGGACATAGGTGGGCAGAGGAACTTGAGGAGGTTATGGGACGAGTACGTCAAGAACGCCGACGTGCTGATATTCATGATAGACGCTGCTGACAGGTCCAGGTTCCTAGAGGCGAAAGAGGAATTCTGGAGGATCGTCAACATCATGGAGCGATCAATACCTCTTTTGGTGCTGGCCAACAAGGCCGATCTGCCCGACGCCGCAACGGTCTTCGAGATAGCTGATGTGCTGGAGCTTTCGAGGCTGAAGGAGGTGACATGGCAGATAATGTGGGTCAGCGCCCTCACTGGTATGGGGCTGAGAGACGCTTTCGCTTGGGTATACGAGCAGGTGACGGGCAGAAAGCTCCTCAAACCAATGGAGATCGAGGGCATAGTGGTGATCGACTCTGAGGGCAGGGTGATATTCTCTCACCCGAAGGAATACGCGGAACGCTTCGGTGCCTTTGTATCGGCCATAGATTCGTTCACCAAGGACAGCCTCAGGGAGATACCCAGCTCCGTAGAGATGGGTGAGAAGAGAATAGTTATAGTGAGGCGGTACAGGATGACGGGAGCAGTGGTGATCTCGAAGAGGTCGCCCGAGAGCAGTGTGGTGTCCATGATGGTTGAACTCATGAGGTCCCTGTCCAACCAAGAGATGGAGAGGGTCGAGAGATTACTGAAGAGGTCCACCTACGGGGGCTGGTAACCACATAGTCGCCGTCTTCTCCCAGCGATACAATCCATGAGAGGGGAGGAGAGGGAATCCGGGGGGTGATTGTCGTTGGAGGTCAGACCGCCGGAGATGCTGGTGCTGGCGAGATTCGGGGGCGACATAGAGGTGAAGGAGGTCTTCCCTAAGGACGTAACCGTTAAGATAGAGCCCACGCTACTCTCCAGGAGCTTCCCCCTGTCAGCTCTAGGGGGAGAGGTGGTGATATACAGGGAGGGAGAGAAGTGGGTCAGCTCTCTCACAGTGAGCCTAGAGGGGGAGAGACCGAGGTCTGGCCTAGCATCCATAATCGCGGTCTACCCGGATAGGGACTCGGCCTTGGTTGGCGTCCGTCTGCTGCTGAAGGTCCACGAGGAGATGAGCGGCAATCTGACCCTGGAGGACCTGAGGGAGGGCCTTCCCAGGATAATCCGCCTCCTCACCTCTGCCGAGGAATCTCCCGGTGTGGGAAGTCCCGAGAGACCGGGGGGTAAGATCGTGAAGAAGGGTTACATTTTCTTCTTTGGGGGAGGTGAATGAGGTGGCAGCCGGTCCAGCCCTCGATGTGAGCTACTACGTCGCCTTCCACCTGCTGGCGCTGGCAGGAATGGTTGTGCTGGCCCTCAGGTCCCTTGGAGACTACTTCAGCACCAAGGAGACTAGGGGCCTGGTCTCGTTCCTTGTGTACTCATCCTTCTCGGTAAGCGAGCTGGCTCTCGTGTGGTTCGCGGTCATCCACAGCTTTCCGTTCGTCCTCGAGCCTTATCCGTGGTTCCAATCCACTCCCTGGCTTCTCACCGCCTCCGCGGTATTCCTGTCGGCCGCAGCCATGGCTTTCCTCTCGTCTTGGCTGATGGACATGGAGAGGCTTTGCATAGTCCCATGGATAGTTCTCGCGGTTTCAGTCACCTACCTATTCCTCATCGATCATCTCCTGGGGACCATATCCCCCTTCTACTCTGTGACCTCGGCGCAGCCCACCGTCAAGGTTATAATCAGGCAGATAATCGCCGTCACCTCGGCCATATTCCTGATCCTCGGCCTGGCAGGTTATGCGGTCATGATGTACCTTTACACCAAGATAAAGTCCCTGAGGATACTGGTGTTCCTCCTAGCTACAGGCGTGCTGGGTATGGTGAACTTCATTGGGGATGCGGTCGTCCACCT
>WAOH01000053.1 GCA_015521385.1 Thermoproteota archaeon | reverse complement strand
GTCCCATGTCGACACCGAGATGGATCTCAAAACCCAGCTAATAGAGATGGTTGAAGAGAAACGTTTGACGAGAGTCGTCGTCATGCTTGTAGCCTAGCCCAAGACCAGGCTGACCCCGCCCACAGAGTCCAGAACGACCCTCCCGGCGAAGACGCCGACTGCGGCGACCACGAAAGACTCGTTGGGGTTCAACTTAAGGGAGTGTCTGGCCGAGGTCATCAGGAGGTAGAAGAACCACACCAGACACAACTTGGGGACGGCGGAGAGGATCAGGTGCGTGGGAATTCCCAGCAGTCCGGCCACCAATTCGGAGTGTTCGATCATGAGGGACGACACGAGCAATGGTAAGAGGGTGGCTGGGAAGGAGATCAGGAACCTCCAGTAGTCTTCGGCGTTGTAACCGATCCTCGCCCCAGCCATTGAGAAGATCAGAGGGGAAAGTGCGTTTCCAATTATGGAGGGGATGCCGAAGTATCTGCCCGTGGACAGAATCGCCACCGCGCCGATGAGCAGCGACAGGACGACGAAAGAGGGCTTGAACTCGGCTAGGGCTCTGAAACCTGTGAAGGGCCTGAGAATCAGGTCTAGAGGAGATTCTGACCGGACGACATCGACGGACCCCTCCCTGACGACGAGCATGGCCCTGTAGGCCCTCCATCCATCCTCGGTCAGCTCGTAGAGCCCTCTGTTTGAGGTTATGAGGCCCCTCATCTTCTCCAGGTGATGGTTGAGGGTACCCGTCGAGAGACCGGTCTTCCTGAGGAGGGAGGTGTAGGTTTGTGGGCCCTCCTCGGCCAGCGATCTCAGGATGAGCCTCCTTGTCTTATGCGCGAGGGCCTGAAACAGTTTATCTTCTTCCATCCCATCCGGGAGTTGACGATGGAACTTAAAATGTTGCTGGGAGTCACGTTGCTGGCAGGAAGGCGCCTATGAGCAGCAGAGCCAGTATCGCGACGAGGATCCACCTGATTATCCCCGATACCTTGGCTATGAGCGTGACCAGCACTAGGAGCTCGATGACCGTCACGACCGCTCCCGCTACAGGCTCGCTCATCCCGACCCTGGTGAGGAGGGGCATGAGCATGTCCTTCACTAAGGAATCCATCCACTTAGCCAAGCGGAGCAGTAGTTCCTTCAGGAAATCGGTCAGATCGACATCCGTCATTCTAGGCTCTCCCACCTGAGGACATCCATGAACATGCAGGCCGTTGTCCTGATGTTGAGGCTCCTCAGGAACCTGTAAATCATGCCACCTGATAGCTGACCGAGGAAGAAAGCCCCCACAAGGACGGGAAATGTTACGAGAGCCCATCCAAGTCCTGAAAGGAACCTCAGGGCTATGACAAGTATGACAGGTATGTGGATGGCCAAGAACCACTGCCTACTCGCTCTCCTCACATGGGCCCTCCAGTATCCGAAGGGGAGATTAATGGTGAAAACCACCGCGGCCAATTGGGTTAGATCCATTTCACATCCTCTCCCCTGACCGGTCAGTCTTAATTAGTGTTATCGTATCCTGCTACGATGTTGACGGGTAAGGTAAGGTGGAGAGGGGAAATTGCCCCTTGGTAGATTGAGGAGGCCCCCTACCTATGTCTGATACGAGGGCCCCAGTAGCTTACCTATCGCGCGGGATTTATGGATAAACGGCAGATCTAGTTGGAGGTGATCCTCTGGGAATGAGGCTCCTGATCATCTCGCCGCACTACAACACCTTCGTGAAAGGCGCCGTCGAGGCCCTCGCGACGAGAGTGAACTCTGTGGACGTGCTGGTCCACCACAACAGGCTGACCGGTCTCGCCAAGCTCTTGCCTTTTGGTGGTTACGTGGATTACGCTAGGAGGTTCACCAAGGAGAGGCTCCTCAACTTGGAGGGTAAGCCGGATAATGTGAGGGTTCACTTCGTTTCCAAGTTCTACTTCCCTCCTAGCTCGAAGAACCTCAGGGCTATGACAAGTATGACAGGTATGTGGATGGCCAAGAACCACTGCCTACTCGCTCTCCTCACATGGGCCCTCCAGTATCCGAAGGGGAGATTAATGGTGAAAACCACCGCGGCCAATTGGG
>WAOH01000052.1 GCA_015521385.1 Thermoproteota archaeon | reverse complement strand
CTTCTCGGCGTACCTCACCACCCCCTCCCCCAGGAGGTGATGATCCTCGGTGATCAGCGTCCCCCCAACCTCCAATCCGGTGGAAAGCACGACGGCATCCGAGGCGTAGAGGCCCAGCTCCATCACCAGCTCGGCGCTCCTCCACTCACCCTTCCCAGAGGAACGGTATCCCATATGGAGTGCTCCTCCATCATTTTCATCGCCTTCAGGGCCTTCTTCAGCTTATCTTCTGGGTAAAGGGCCTTGCGTAGCGTCCTGACAACCTCCAGAGGAAGTATCTCCGGGATGAAGGCCGTCACCTCCATGCCGAGCACCTTGGACTTCAGGAGGAGCGCCTTCCTCTCCCGATCCCCGCCGGATCTGAACCACTTGACCACGACGGAGGAATCAAGGACTATCGGAGTGGAGGGCATCATCTTCCTCTCTGTCCCTCAATAGCTGTCTTGTCACGCCGGGCATGTGCTCCGTCCCCTCGCGAACCTCCTCAATGAGAGGATCTATCTCCTTGATCTTTTCTCGAGCTATTAGATGCCTTAGCGCCTCCTCTACAGCCTCCCTCTTCGATCTGAACCTCCTCCTGCGCACGAGCTCCTCTATCTCTCTCGCGCGCCAAATCCCTGCTTATCCTGACGTTCATCTGGACCTCCTGCGGCATCACGATCACATCGCTTGCTACCATATACCGTATGATAGCATAAAGCGCTGTACCCGCGAATTGGGACCCGAGGCGAGAACCTCGGGGAGCGAGCCGAGGGATCGGATTAAACGATTATATTCCCCTCCCTTCAATATTCGTGGATGTTCAGGGAGATACAGGAGACCTTCCTCTTGATACAGCTGGAGAGGCTCGTCGATGAGGCCGTCGATCACTCCGTCAGGCGCCTCAGGTCCAGCGGATTCTCTGTATCCGACGATGATGTCCCCAAGCTCCTGAACGCGTGCCTCGATATGATGGAGGGGCATCCCAGTCACTTCCCTACTGCTGAGGAGACCGCCTTCCAGGAGTTCTACAAGTTCTTCAAGAAGTACTTGGAGGAGAGGGTCTGGTACTTCGTGTGGAGACTCCTCTCTCTCAGGGGGGTCAGGGTCAGGGAGATATTCATAGCTGACAGGGTCGGAGGCGAGGGCCTGAGGTCGGGAAGGCCGGCCATGGGAAGGGACATAGACTACCTCGTGATAGTGGACGGGGATCTTAGCAGCGCCAGGAGGACTGCCAAGGAGGTGGAGGAGCTCCTGAACGTAACCATAGGTCGAAGGATAAGCGAGCTCCTGAGGAGGAGGGTGAGTGAGAGGGTGTTGAGGGAGTGCAAGTTCTTCTCCTTGGTGGAGATAGACGTGTTCTCCGACGAGAGGGAGGCCAGGGCCTGGGCTCCGCTGAGGGAGATAGATAGGAGCAGCTACCTCAGGGTCAGGGCCAGGGAGCTCTTCTCGCCCCTATGATCTCCAGTACAAGGCCCCGAACGTGTCCTTGGGGAGCATTATACCCCTCTTCTTCCTCCTTTCCTTGGCCTTCATTTCCCTGTACTTCCTCTTGCACGCCTTGCTGCAGAACAGCTTCCCCCTCCACTCGTATGCTTTTCCCCTGATTGGCTTACCGCAGTAGGCGCACCTGGGACCTCCAGAGAGCCTCTGTAATCCCTTCCTCACCCTGAGCAGGATGCGGGAGACCGACAACACCTCCGAGAATGAAAGGAGGTGAGGGAATAAAAAATCACGCACGGGCCAGTAACTTCCTCATCACCGGTCCGGCCAATGCGCCCAGGGCCATGAAGGAGATGACGGCCGAGGAGCTGCTCACCTGCATCAGAACGTCCCATCTGAGGAGCCACGAGACCAGCATCCCCACGGACGAGGCCGCTGCAGCCGATCCCACTAAAAGCAGGCGCCTTCGCCCCAACGATCGGAGCAGGGAGAGGGGCAGGCCCACGTAGACGAGGCCTATGAGGAAGCTCGAGACCAGGCCGACCGACACGACAGTCAGCTCAGATACCGGGAGGAAGCTCGTTAAGTAGCTGGCGGTCCAGAGGATCGCTATGAGCGGGGCAATCGCCGCCCTCACCGCGAGCCTCGCCACCTCGTTTGACCTGAGCCATCCCGCCACCGCCGGGCTCCAGGAGTAGTAGAAGGCGTTGAAGACCGTGAGGAACCTCGATCCCGCGTAGGTGGACATCACGACCCCGTCCCTGAAGTTCCTCAGTCCCTCCACGACGCCGCTCCCCTCTCCGTAGGTCACGGTCGCTATTATGCACCTCGATTCCCCGGCCTCGACTGTAACGGTGAGGGTGGCTGTCCTGATCAGGCTGCCCGATCTCCCCTCCACCACGACTGTGTAGGTCCCGGGCTCGTCACCGGCCCTCACCATCAGGGAGGCGGTCTCTCCGAGCTCCAGCGTGTTATCGGGCGAGAACGTGAAGGACAGGGTGGGGGGACCGCTCACCGTGAGCACCACGGGCTGCACGAGCCCGTTACCCCTTATGGTCACCGCGACGGAGCCACTTCCCCCCTTCTGCAGGGAGATCGAGCTGGGGACGAGCTCTATCGAGAAGTCCGCCTGCGCTGGGGCTGAGGTCTGCTGGGTCGTTCCCGAGACCGTGGTCTTGGGCTGCTCTCCCTCGACCAGCAGGGTGATGGTCCTGCTCTCGCTCCTGCCCCCTCCCGAGATGGTAACGGTGAGCTTGTAGCTACCGGGCTGGACGTCCTGCCCGACCGACATCTCCACCTGCGAGACGAAGTTCGGGACAGTGTTGTTTATGTCGGCGCTGGCGGTCACACCACTTGGAAGCCCCCCGATCCTCAAGGTGACCGGGTACTTGAACTCTCCCTCCTTGTACACCCTCACTG
>WAOH01000051.1 GCA_015521385.1 Thermoproteota archaeon | reverse complement strand
GGAGGGGGTGAGGTGCATCGCCGCCCCGGCGTCGAGGAACGTCTACGAGGCCCTGATGGAGTCTGGCGTCCTGGCCGAGATGGTGAGAGCCGGCTGCGTCGTGGGCCCGCCCACGTGCGGACCCTGCATAGGGGCTCACATGGGAGTGGTCGGGCCCGGTGAGGTGATCGTCTCCACCTCCACCAGGAACTTCCCGGGGAGGATGGGCCACCCGTCCAGCAAGATATATCTGGCATCGCCCCTTACTGCAGCAGCCACCGCTGTGATGGGGCGTTTAACCGATCCGAGGGGGTTGCTACCATGAGGGTGAGGGGCAGGGCTTGGAAGCTGGGTGATCACATCACCACAGACCACATAATACCGGGCAGGCTCAAGTACAAGGTCAGGACGCTGGAGGAGATGAGGAGGTACGTGTTCAACGACCTGATACCTGGGTTCAGCGAGAGGGTGAGGCCGGGGGATGTGATAGTCGCCGGTAGGAACTTCGGGTACGGATCCAGCAGGGAGCACGCCGCTAGGCTGCTGAAGCTTGTCGGCGTAGGCGCGGTGGTGGCCGAGAGCTTCGCCAGGATCTTCTACAGGAACGCGATAAATGTGGGCCTCCCGGTCGTCGAGGCGGTGATAGAGGCCGAGGACGGGGACGAGATGGAGGTCGACCTGTCGGGGGGCGTGGGCAGGAACCTCTCCAAGGGGGCTGAGTCCCGCTTCAGACCGTTCCCGCCCATGATAATGTCCCTCCTCGAGGAGGACGGGATAGAGGCTTACTTCAGGAAGCACGGCAGGTTCCCGTGGGAGTGATCCTCCTTGAGGCCCAAGATAGCGGTGATCAGGGGCGACGGGATAGGCCCGGAGGTGATAGACGCGACCCTCTCAATACTGGAGAGGATCGTGGAGGCCGACTTCATAGAGGTGAGGGCGGGGAAGAGGTATTTCATGGAGACCGGGCTTCCGATAGAGGAGGGTGGCATGGAGAAGTTGAGGGAGAGCGATGCCCTCCTGAAGGGCCCCATCGCCACCCCCACCAGGGGCAGGACCTACTCCAGCGTCAACCTGAGGATAAGGAGGGAGTTCGATCTCTACGCTAATATCCGACCCTTCAAGAGCTACGAGGGGATTTCCCTCAGGAGGATGAACCTAGTGATGGTGAGGGAGAACGTGGAGGGCCTCTACTCGGGGGAGGAGGAGCTATACGAGGATAAGGCCATCACCAAAAGGGTGATAACGCGCAGAGGTGCGAGGAGGATAGCGGAGTTCGCCTTCCGCCTAGCTGAGGACGAGGGTAGGAGCAGGGTAACGGCCATCCACAAGAAAAATGTGCTAAAGTTGAGCGATGGGCTCTTCCTCGAGGAGTTCTACCGCGTCGCCGCCATGCATCCCGGGATCGAGGCCGATGATTACATCGTCGACGCGGCCGCCTACAGGCTAGTCAAGGTGGACGATCCGTTCGACGTGATGCTACTGCCGAATCTCTATGGGGACATCCTCTCTGATGTGGCCGCCGGGGTGGTGGGGAGCCTGGGACTTTGCGGCTCAGCTCAGGTAGGCGATAATTACGCGGCATTCGAACCGATTCACGGTACCGCGGAGGACATAGCCGGCAGGGGAGTGGCCAACCCCATCGGAACGATATTGGCCGCGTCGATGATGCTGGAGTGGCTGGGCTCGAGGTACGGGCTCGCGGACCTCGCCCAAGTCGGAAGGAGGATGAGGGAAGCTGCTGATAGGACGGTGAGGGACGGGATCCTGACCCCCGACCTAGGCGGGGGAGCCACCACCAGAGAGGTAGCTGAGGCGGTGTTGGACCGCATCTGATGGCATGCAGGGAGGTCAGAGGATGGAGAGTAGCTTTTCCACCAGCTTCCTGGCGCTTTCCAGCTGCCTCCTGGCATCCTCCTCTGAGATGAGGTCGTCCCAGTGATCAGCCCTCACCCTCATCCTGTGCATCCGGTCGAACTCAGCGACATCGTCGGGGAACCACCTGCCCATCAGGGCGAGTCTGCTCCTGTACCCCTTGGGTAGGCTTCCCTGTCTCGCCAAGGAGAGGGCGTTTAGGGCGTTCTCCACGGCAAAGTAGGAGGCGCTTGCTGACTTCTCGAAGCACCCGTGTGAGAGATCCAGCTCGGCCTGTCGCAGGAGTATCCTAGACTTTTCTGAGAAACTCTGAGGGGATCTCGCCCTTCTCAAGCTCATCCTCTCCCACGACTAGGGGGGCTATCTGATCATCGGGATCGAGCTCCCTGCAGGATTCTATGGCCAGCCTGACGGCCGTCTCCTGGTCCCCGGGCCTCACCTCCCTCAGGATGATCAGGGCGTTGTAGCCCTCGATCTCGATGGAGGGATGCCTCGCTATGTAGAGAGCGACCAGCCTCTCCCCGAAGGTCCTCTGCACCTTCTGAGCGAAGTCGCGAGCGGCGAGGGACCATGGGCGATCAGGCAGGGAGATGATCTCCTTCCCGAGTTCCACCCAGAGCTCATCCTCTCCCACGACTAGGGGGGCTATCTGATCATCGGGATCGAGCTCCCTGCAGGATTCTATGGCCAGCCTGACGGCCGTCTCCTGGTCCCCGGGCCTCACCTC
>WAOH01000050.1 GCA_015521385.1 Thermoproteota archaeon | reverse complement strand
TTAGTTATCAGCTTCGACTTGGAAGACCTGAAGGCAGGGGTCACATCAACGATGGGAACATTCAGGTCTTCCTCCCTCACGCCCCTGCTCCTCAGCTCATCCCTTATGCTGAGGAGGTTCAGCTGCCTCATGACCTCCCTCCTTATTATCTCAGGGATGAGGTCCAAGTCCTGAACGCCCTTTATCTCCTGCCTGGCGCCGCCCTCTATGGAAACGTTAATGTCCTGCCTGATAGTGCCCAATCCCCTCTGAACCCTGCCAGTCGCTCTGAGTATCCTTCCCAGCTTCAACGCGGCCTCCCTGGCCTGTTCAGGGTCCCTAATGTCGGGTTCAGTCGCCAGCTCCACCAAGGGGATACCTAACCTGTCGAGCCTGTACTTGGCTCTTTCTGGCCTGCTTTCAACTATGTAAGCGGACTCCTCCTCCAGACAGAGAGTTGCCATCCTGACCCTGCCCCACCCAGTGTCTATTCCGCTACCCTCCCCACCCAGCGCTACCAGAGCGGTCCTCTGGAATCCGGTGGTGTTGCTCCCATCGACCACTATCTTCCTCATGACATGGACCTCATCCACCGGCTTCATCCCCAGCATCAGCGCTATGGTAAGGGAGATCTCCAAAGCTTCCTCGTTCATTGGGTGGGGGGGTGCCTCATCGGCCTCCACCTCGCATGTAGTGTCATAGTAGATCCCATAGAGGAAATCCCTCTTCCTCAACGACTCGAACCTGGCAGCCGGGTCCACAGCGCCTAACTCGCTGTAAGAGACACCCAGTCTCCTCCTGATCCACTCATGGGGCTCATCTTCCCTCATTATGGAAGGGCAGCCGCAGAAAAGCTTGTGCGTATCGAGCCTCTGATGGATCTCCAGCCCGACCTTGAGACCGATCTTCCCGTAGTCGATATCCACGGAATCACCTCCAGCATGGCGGGAATACGTTCAATCCTAGGTGAGCGCCCAGCTCTCCGGCTATGTTCGTCTGCATTATCCTCCTGATCTCCTCCATGTCGCTGGTATGACCTAAAGCGTACATCAGCTTTATGAGAGCCACCTCAGGAAGCATATCTCCCCCCGGTATCACACCGGCCACTAAGAGGCGCCTGCCCGTCTCGTAGACTTGGAGATCCACCCTCCCGAACAGGCACTGGGACGTTACGACCACTGGAACCCCGCTGCTAACTATCTCCCTCACGGTGGGGATGAGCCAGCGGGGGACATGTCCCAACCCCGTCCCAGCTATCACTATTCCCTTGAATCTCTCACAGGCATACCTAAGCATGTCCTCAGGCATGCTCGGCCATACGTGGAGGAGGGCAACGTTGGGCTCAAGCCTATCGTCCAGCTCCACTTGGCTACTACCCTCCCTCCTAGGGTTGAACCTGTCGGAGAGCAACTCGATCTTCTCCCTCGTCACCTTGGCAATTGGGGGCTCATTTACCGGCTGAAAAGCGTCTCTCCTGGAGGTGTGAAGTTTCCTCGCCTTAACCCCCCTCAGCACGAAGGCGTAGTCGTCGTGGGGGCTCCCGTGCATCACTATGACTGACTCAGCGATGGGTCCCTCTGCCGCCACCCTCGCGGCAGCTATCAGGTTGAGGATCGCATCTGTGGATGGACGATCTATCGACCTTTGAGAGCCTACCAGAACAACCGGCTTGTCCAGATTGCGCAGCATGAAGGCCAGAGCAGCTGCTGTGAAATGCATGGTGTCGGTGCCGTGGGCTATTATGACACCCTCAGCACCCTTTCTTAACTCCCTGTGAACTGCCTCAGCGATCCTCCTCCAGTGATCCGGAGTTAGATTCTCACTGAACTCGGCAAACAGGGGTACATAGTCTATGTTGGCTATCTCCGCAAGCTCGGGCACTATGTCAAGCAGCTCCTCCGGCTTCTCGTGGGAGATGACGGCTCCCGTGGAGTAGTCGACCCTGGAGGTGATCGTCCCCCCAGTCACAATGAGGGGGACGTAGGGTAGGTCCTCCCTGAACCTAAGCTGAGGGATTTCCTTCCTTTGAATGGGCTTTCCCTTCTCCAAGATCTCTATCTCGGCACCATCCAGATGTATCCCGACGTTATACCCGTTATCCAGCTTCAGGATCACATGCTCATCGTCGAAAATCTCCGGTCGTGGTATCACGATTCCCTCGTATACCAAGCTCCCTTTCCTTATTCTGATCCTGTCGTAGTCTTCCACACCCAAGGAGGAGAGGATACGCTTGGCCTTTCCCCTATAGTGGAGAGTCATCGGTCCAGTCGACCGGCCCTACAGTAAAAAAGGTTGGATGGATGGTCACCTCAGGACCGGCCTGAACTTGTAGGAGTAGGCTATGAGGCCGGATTCGCCGCTCACGCGCGTCTTCCTTATTACCATCTCTACCTCCATTCCTTCCTTGACCTCTTCCGGATGCACATCCGTCAGCTGCGAGAAGACGCGCGTCCCGTCCTCCAGCTCTATCAGGGCTACGACGTACGGGGTGTAGTATTCGTACCCTCTGGGAGCGTTCCATATAACGGAGTAGTTAACTACCTTACCCCTCCTGGGCAGCGCTACCCTCTCGATGTTCTTGGATCCGCATACCGGACAGACCCTCTCCTCTGGCAGCGTTCTATGACCGCAGTCCCTGCACCTACCGCCCTCCAACCTGTACCTAGCCGGGAGCTCCCTCCAGTGAGCTGGGACACTCTGCCAGTATGCCCACATGATCACACCCCCCTAACTAGGTGGACGACCGAGTTCGCCCCGAGACCGCCCACGCTGAGTACGAGCCCGCTCTTGGCACCCGGGACCTGCCAGCCCTCAGCTCTTTCAGTTATTTGCAGGAAAGCTTCCGCCATCTGGTAGACGCCGGTGGCACCAACGGGGTTCCCTCTGGCCTTCAATCCCCCCTCAGGATTGATCGGTGTGGAGCCCTCCCTTTTCGCCTCTCCACTGCTGAAGAGCTGGGAAGCCTTCCCTCTCTCCGCCAGACCGAGCTCCTCGACCTCGACGTATCCCATGACGCTCGAGTAATCGTGTATTACGTAGAAGTCGGGCTTGAAGTCCGGGACCGCCTCGAGAGCCCTCTTGAAAGCAGCGCGTACGGAGGGTAGCTGGGTCAGATCTTTTCTGCGGTAAGTGGAGATTGTATCTGTGGCTTGGCCGGATGAGACTATTTCGACATTGCCTTCTCTACCCTTATCCTTGGAGAGGATCACAGCTGCAGCCCCATCGCTAACGGGAGCGAGGTCTAGCATCGTTATCGGTTCCGCTATTACTGGAGACGACGCGTAGCTTTGCGGCTTCAGCTTGAACCTGAGCTGAGCGTGAGGGGTTGTTGATGCATTTTCATGCATTAGCAGGGGTAAATGAGAAAATTCCTCCTTTGTCACGCTATACTTCTTCATGTAAGCCCGCATCATCATGGCGTGCATGGACTCCAACGTCCCACCCGGGAAAGCCTCATACTCCGAGTCGATGAAGGTGGAAAGGGCTGAAGTCGTGTCCTCAAGTGAGGTGTAATCGGTCATCTTCTCCACACCCACGATCAACACCTTGTCCGCGGCTCCGCTCAACACTAGAGACTTGGCTAGTGCGATGGCAGCCCCTCCCGAGGCCCCAGCGGCCTCGACCTTAACTGCGGGTACACCTACCATCCCTAGGTGTGTAGCTACGTAGGATGCAAGGTTCTCCTGCGCATTTATCACGCCAGACAGGGCATTGGCCACGACTATGTAGTCGACATCCTCGATAGATGCGTCCTCTAGGGCGGCTATGGCCGCCTCCGCAGCTAGATGCCTTAGGGACTTATCCCAATGGTTACCTACCTTGGTCAGACCAACTCCTATCACGTAGACCATGGCAACACCTCCCGTAACACATCAGTAAGCGCTGAAGTCGTGCAGCATGCGGATCATCCTCCTGTACCTAGCGTATGTCGTGTAATCCACGTACTCCTTCCTAGAGACGTAATCCATGGTCTTGGGAGCCAATCCTTGGACTTCCTCTATCCCCTCCTTCACTTCTATGTGAAACGCATCGCTCCCAGCTCCCGAACCGAATGATACGACCAAGATCTTCTGTCCTGGCTTAGCTTGATCCAAGACGGCCGCCAGTCCTACCAGAGCCGATCCGCTGTAGGTATTTCCTATGTAGGGAGTTATCAGACCCGGTTTTATCTTATCCGGTGTGAATCCAAGCCTCGTCCCCACCCTCAAGGGGAACTTGCCGTTGGGCTGGTGGAATATAGCGTAGTCGTAGTCCTCCGGGGTAGTACCCATGAGGCTCATGAGTTCCCTCGCTGCCGTCATGATGTGCTTGAAGTACGCTGGCTCACCCGTAAAGGCCCTCGTATGAGCCGGATAGCGCTCATGCTGTCTCCTCCAGAAATCAGGGGTGTCGGTCACGTGCGAGAGGGAAGCCTCTATCACCGCCACCGACCTGTCAGCCGGACCTAGGATGTAGGCGGCGCCGCCAGCTGAAGCCGTGTATTCCAGCGCGTCTCCCGGGGCGCCTTGGGCCGTATCGGCCCCGACGGCCAATCCGTAGTCGATCATCCCAGAGCCCACGAGCCCCAGAATGGACTGGATGGCCTCCGTTCCAGCCTTGCAGGCGAACTCGTAGTCAGCTCCAGTGGTGAGCCTGCCCTCACCTCCGGCCCCCAGAGCGTCTATGAGCATTGTCGCGGTGGTTTTCACAGCATAGGGTTTGGACTCCGTCCCCACGTACACAGCCCTGAGCAGCGATGCATCTATGCGCGCCCGCTTTAGCGCGTTAATCGACGCCTCGTAAGCTATGGTGAATGTGTCCTCGTCTATGCCGGGAACGCTCTTCTCCTCAACCATTATACCTGCCGCGTACCTATTCCAATCACGTCCCCATCCTCTCGCCAGTTCCTCCGACTTGATGCGCCATTTGGGGACGTAAACTCCCCAACCCACTATCCCAACCTTCCTATTCGCTCTCATAAGATCACCATCCTGCTAGAGGGAATATAGCTGCCCAATCGAGGCCTATAGCTCTGATCAGGGGCTTCCCCACTGTAAATATTAAAAGTTAGTATGTTACGGGCCGGAAATAAACAAGAATTATATAAATAGGGGCATGCGTATCCCCGCGTTAATCTTGACGCCCGTCGATGATTCTTTCATTAACCAACGTAGGGATGAAGGTAAAAAGAGAGGGAGGATGGCACCTAGCTGCGATAAACCCTCTCGACAGCCTTCAGTAACGCGACACCGATAACGTCTATGGCTATTACCGATCCGATCAGTATGTAACCGAAGGTTACGAGGAAAGGCTGGTTGAACAGCTGATACAGGTACGCAGAAACTATTAGAGAGACCGTTATAGGCATCTGCCCCAGAGCCAGTAGAGGCCTGTCTCTTAGCTTCCACGCTATGGCTGTGGTGATGAGATTGGCCAAGGAACCACCAAGAGCATCCACGATCCCGAAGGGCCCGAGCATGTTCGCTATGAAGCAACCCAGCGTCGTCCCAAGTATGGCAGGTGGACCCATCAGCACGGAGAGCGCCAGTAGGGCATCCGCAACCCTAACTTGAATCGCGTAGAAAGAGATCGGAGCGAGCACTAGGGTGAGTACCGCGTACGCAGCTGCAATCACCGCGAGCATGGCGACATCACTACTCAGGTTCCTCTTCATTCCATCACCTCGAACGCGCGCCAATCGGCCTATTTAAGAACCTTCCCCGTCTCCATGTACCAAAGGTAGAGGTCCAGCTCCCCCAAGGTTAAGCCCGTCTCCCTGGCTATCCTCTCGAGAATGGACTCTATCTCCAGGTATTTCCTCTTGGTGAGGGTTCTGGGCCTCTCTATAACGCCGAACCTCACCAGTACGTCCACTATATGGTAATCGATTATCGCTACATTCTTGTAGCCTATGTTCCTCAGAAAATGGCTCGCCTCCTTGTACCCCAATCCCTTAACGTTCCTCGCCAACCACTCCCTCAGTTTCTTCTCGTCATCGAAACTCCTTAAAATATCCTTGAGGATGGGTAGAAGCCTCCTAGCCTCTACAATGTACTCGGCCCTGGCCCTCGGGAATCGGTGCCCCAGCTCCCTGAGCCTCCTCTCCAGCTCCTCCTTGGGAAGGGTGATGAACCCATCCCCTATTGCCTTCTGTATCTTGATTCCGCCCTCGGCACTATAGTTGGCCGTCAAGAGACAGAAAGCCAGCTCCTTGAATATCTCCTCATTGCTCCTCCCGCCTAACTCTTCAAATTCCCTCATCCTATTGGCTATTAACTTGGAGACCTCCCCTTCCTTCAGCCTATTCACTTCCCTGACTAGGTCCTCTATCGCCACCCTCACCACCTTCCACCCTGTACGTCACCACCGCTCCATCCTCGAACTCGTCTATCTCAACGGTCCTCGCCTTCACTCCGAAATCTTCCAAGGCAAGCCTGAAATCCTCGAAATAGTCGTAGAAGCCACAGGTCCTGCAGAAATTCCCCGTGAACTCTACCTTAACGAGGTCACCCCCGATCTCCAATACGACGGCCTTGGCCTCCGGGCTCCTGAGGGAGTTGAATCTCTCCGCTGCTTCCTTCACAGCCTTTCTAAGGTCCTCACTGGCCAATTTGAAGCTGAACTTCCAGATCCCATGCTTGGAACAGAAGATCCTGATTTCAAAGTCGCTCTTAGGCTTGTCGAAGGTAGTCCCGGGCACGCTACCGGTCAGGTACCTCCTCACCCTGCCCTCCGCATCCTCGATCTCTATCCAGACTATCCTAGAATCTTCCACCATCTCATGGGGGACTACCCCTACCTCCACGTATATCTTCCCATCCTCCTCGTCGAATACGCTGGGTTCGTGCTCCTCGGCGCCTTCATCTCCCCTTCCCTTGATCTCCATGAGGGCCATGGGTCTCCCATGGCACATGAGGGGCTCGGTCGACCTGGAGTAGGACTCGACTACCCTGCCGCAAACCTCGCACCGGTAGAATACCTCGTCGATCATCGCTTACCCCCCGAGAGTACGCGTAAATAAAGGTTCAAGGCGAGATTCTGGGTGGTTTGAAGGGAGAGGATTCCTCAAGCACCCTCATCGACCTCAGAACGAATTTCAAAGCCAGCAGCATGAGCGGAATCCCCAGGAACAGGAATGCGACGGGGTCAACGAAGAGGAGGAAATCGTATGTGCCATGGAGCAGCACCGGATAGATCAGAGCTCTCGTCAAGCCACCCCTGTATCCCATCAACTTCACCCTCCCTAGGTAAATTCCCATCACCGCACCGTCCAGAGCGTGGCTGGGAACCGCCAGCACGGCCCTCGCTATACCCACTAGAACGCCTCCCTCCAGCACGTAGAATATGTTTTCAAGAGTGGCGAACCCCAAGGAAGAGGCCACAGAGTAGACCACGCCATCAAAGGGCTCATTGAACTCCTTAGAGTTGTAAGCCACCAGCATCACGGCTAGGAACTTAACCAGCTCCTCTGGGAACCCTATTCCCAAGTAGCTCGAGTATATGAGGGCTGGGAGATCCCCCATACTTGGGGATAGATCCGAGAGGAGGAGGTCTTCGAGGATCACAGCTGGAAAGACAGCTATTATACCTGCGAGGAACACCTTCCCGACTAATGAGAGGGATTCCTTCTCATATCTATCCTTTAGGTAGAAGAACATCAGCAGAAAGATCCCAGGAGCAATTGCGAGCACCAGCAGATGCAGCATGATCTCCCTCTGGATGGGGGTCGGGACTCGGCAAAGTCATCATCTCTCAGCCGGTTGATCCTACCTCATTCCCCCTAGCGCCTTCAATCGATTAACCTAATAAAGAGGTCGGCTAATCAGGCTTCTTGAACAACTGTTTAAAAGAAGGGAATGGGGAGTGTATCACTCCTTCCTTTCCGCCTTGACCTTGGCTGGGAGGGCCTCAGCCGGTTTGTGCGGCTTGAATCCGAATTTCCTCTTTATAAGGAGCTTCTTCAGGAGCTGTATTCCTTGCGCAGGATCCACCCCTCTGGGGCAGACGTCTGAGCACGAGGCAGCGAAGTGGCAGCGCCAGCATCCGTGCTCACTATCCACTATGGGTATCCTGACATCGAGGCCATCATCCCTAGTGTCGACCATGTACCTGTACGCCTGGGCTAGGGCTTGGGGTCCCAAGTACTCGTAGTCTGTGGCGGCAGTCGGGCAAGCGGACAGACAGGCCCCACACTTTATACAGTCGGTGAACTGGTAGTATCTAGCGTATTCATCGACCGTTTGCTTGTAGGGCCCGGTGGGGTTGTTGAGTTCGACCTCGTCGTTTCTTATTATCCAAGGCTTAACAGCCTTATGCTTCTCGAAGAAGGACGTGAAGTCAGCAGCTAGGTCCCTCTCAACGGGGAAGTTGTCTAAGGGCCTTAACTCGACAACATCACCGTCTCCAGCAGCCTCCAAGACTCTAGTCTGGCAAGCCAGCATCTGCTTACCGTTTATCATCATCGCGCAGGATCCGCAGAGCCCCATCCTGCAGGAGTACCTGACCCCGAGGGAGTGATCCATCTCCCCCTTTATTACCAACAGAGCGTCCAGAACTGTCATTCCCCTAGAAACTTCCAGTTCATGCTCTTCCCAGTGCGGGGCGTAATCCTTCCTTGGATTGTACTTGTAAATCCTGAACTTTATCTTCCTAACCGGCTTCCAGAGCTCTTCAGATGCCCTAATGGTCTCCTCAAGTACCTCAGGCGGAAGGGCATACTCCTTAGCTTCCTCTGAGCTCATAATACCACCTCCTCACGCAAATCCAAGTGCAACCATTAGCACCTGCAGTCCCACTGCGTAGGTGACGATCCCTACTATCAGGACGGCCCAGCTGATCCACTTGGTCCAGCACTTGTCTGGTACCATTTCAATGAGGATGACCCTAACCCCGTTGAATGCATGGTACAGGAGGGCCGCTAGGAATATCGCCATGTTGCCGAAGTAAAGAGCAGAGTTAGCCTTTATGACCGCGCCTATACCGGGATCGTTGTTCGCTAGCAGGTGGATCAGGCCGGTAATCGCTATCAGAATGGCAGTAATATAGTGAAGGAACATGACAGTGGATTCCCTCATGCCCATCACCCCATCATGGGTTGAACCACAAGGGCGTAGTATGCCCAAATGGCCGCGAGGACGAAGAACAGCACCAGAGCGAATACCACTAGGTATCTCTGAACTCCCTCTATCGACACAGGTCTCTGAGATGGTTTTTTAACTAAGAGGGGCTTTCCTACGGCGAATCCCAGCTCCGCAAGTATGAGTCTTATCCCGTTGGCCGTGTGGAATGTAACGATGATGCCCAGCAGCGCGTCCCACCACAGCCCCGGATGCCACCCAGTGCTGTAGAAGTGAGCCAACACGAACAGGACTATCAGGATCCCGGTTATCCTATGAGCGGCGTAAAGCCATCTCTCAATAGTGTATGCCCTAGCCTTGAACCAGCCGGAAATACCTCTCATATTTTTCGCATAATACTCCTTAAACTCACTTTCAGCCTCCATAACCTTCACCTCAATACTTCCTCTCGGTGGGAGGCCACTTAGTTATCACAACCGGAATGTAGCTGAATTGGGGCTCCCCATCTGCTCCTCTAGCTATCATCGTATGCTTGAGCCAGTTCTCATCGTCCCTCTTCGGATAATCAAGCCTAGTGTGAGCTCCTCTGGTCTCGGTCCTGTTCAATGCCGCCATAGCTACCACGTAAGCTATTTCCAGCATGGCGTCCAGCTCCAAGACGTGTATCAGGTTTATGTTGTACTCCCTGTCCTTATCCGCCACGTGTCCCTCTCCAAATCTCTGTCTGAGCTCCTTGAGCTTGCTTATCGCCTCTTTCAGTCCCTTCTCGTCCCTGAACACGTACACATGCTTGCCCATAGTGTCTTGCATCTCCCTCCTTATGTGGTAGGGGTTCTCACCGGTCGATCCCCTCAGTATGCGGTCAAAGATCCTCTTCTCCTCCTCACTAACCTTGTCCATCGGGACATCCTTCAGGCTTACTTCCATGGCGTAATCTGCTGCCTGCCTACCGGTCAGCATGCCGTAAACCAAGCAGTCTGAGGTCGAGTTAGTTCCCAGTCTGTTGGCCCCGTGGAGGCTGACGCAAGCGACCTCTCCCGCTGCCCACAGCCCCTTAGCGGGAGTGGCTCCGTAGATGTTCGTGTGCACGCCTCCCATACTGTAGTGGGCAACGGGCCTGACGGGCATCGGCTCCTCAACTGGATCAACGCCCGCGAACCTTATAGCCAGCTCCCTTATGTGGGGCAGTCTCTCATTGATCTTGTCCTTGCCCAAGTGCCTCAGATCCAAGAGCACGTAATCGAGCCCTCCTGGGCCTTTGAATCCCCTACCCCCCAAGATCTCAGTCATCTCCGCCTTGGACACCACGTCCCTAGGTGCCAGCTCCATCCTCTCGGGGGCATAGTTCTTCATGAATCTCTCTCCCTTGTTGTTGATCAGGTAGCCCCCTTCTCCTCTAGCAGCCTCCGATATCAGGATACCAGAGGGTACCAGACCGGTCGGATGGAACTGGAAGAACTCCATGTCCTTTAACGACAATCCAGCCCTGTAAGCCATGGCCATTCCATCGGCCGTGGATGAATGCGAGTAGGTAGTGAACGGGTAGAGCCTACCAGCACCTCCTGTAGCGAGTACACCTGCCTTGGCCTTGAAGACGTAGAAATCACCGGTCTTAAGCTCTATGGCGGTGACTCCCCTGAACTCACCATTCTCGATCAGGAGAGAAGTCACGTAGAATTCGTGGTAGAACTTGATGTTGTCGTACTTCAGGGCCGTGTCGTATAGTGTCTGCATCGCATACAGCCCAGTCTTATCAGCAGCGAAGCAGGCCCTCGGAAAACTGTGGCCCCCGAACCTCCTCTGAGCTATCCTGCCATCCGGTCTCCTAGCCCAAGGCATTCCCCAGTGCTCGAGTTGGTAGATCTCCTGTGGAGCGAGTCTAACAAAAAGCTCCACTGCATCTTGGTCGGCAAGCCAGGCCGCACCCTTTATGGTATCATAAGCGTGAAGATCGTAACTATCGCCCTCATCGTGGTAAAGGGCAGCGCCGGTCCCTCCAGCATATGCAACGGAGTGGGACCTCATTGCATGAACCTTCGTCAATACAGCTATGTCTAGTCTACCTTCACTCCTTCTAGCAGCTTCAATAGAAGCCCTGAGACCGGCCAAGCCCGATCCGATAACAACTACATCCGTAGTCACCATCTCAGCCAAAATAATTACCTCCCTTCATTTAGGGACCTCCTAGAGGGAGCAGGTCAATAAGATAAATGTTCCTGAGGCTTTTCCCATATATAAGCCTTAGACAACTCTCAATGTTAGAATAAATATATAACAAGACTATAGTTATATATAAGTGAACACCACCGGATAGATAACAGAAATTTTATTTATTTTTAGGGAACCCAGTGAATGAGGTCTCTCTTGGGAAAGGGTGTGTCTCTATGGTGGTGCTGATCTCTGGGATCGTTTCTGGCGCTCAAAGTCTCTTACAGACCACATTCAATCAGATCACCCAGCTATGGGTCTTAGCTGGCTTAATAGCGATGTTTGTGATCGGCTTAGTGATCTACACGTGCTATTCGAAGAGCTTGGGGATACCGGAGGGTGAGGAATGATGGTCGATGTGAGCAGGAGGGACTTCATCAAGGGAGGGCTGGTAGCCTCCATAGCTCTTGCGGCGGCCGCAGCTGGAGCTCCCTTGGTCCAATACCTCACCTCTGAGAGGGTAGTCGTGGGGAAGGTCAGCGGAGGCGAGAAGAGCAAGCTCCCGATGAAGATAGCGAACAAGCAGGACCTCCAACCTGACTCCCAGATACAGTTCACGATGCCGCTCAACCCGGACGGGAGCAGGGGACAACATCCCTCCATACTGATAAGGCTGAGGCCCGAGTTGGCCCAGAAGGCGGGTACCGAGTTCAAGGCCTTCAGCGCGATATGCACGCATCTCGGATGCATAGTTCATCTGGAGCCCGGGGATGACATCTACTGCCCCTGTCACGCCGGATATTTCGATCCAGTTACGGGCGACGTTCTGGCAGGACCTCCCAAGAAGCCGCTTCCTGAGATAGAGTTGAAGATAGATGAGAATGGTGATATCTACGCGGTAGGGTGGAAATGATGGCCAAGTGTGGTGAGGAGAAGAGCTGCCTCTCGTGGTTGGTTGATTGGTTTATAGATAGGCTGGGAATGGAGGAGTTCACCTCCACCATGGTGTGGAGGCACACATTACACCCGGTTTACAGCCTCGGCGGTTTGACCACCCTCATGTTCGTTATTCAAGCGATCACCGGGCTCTTACTCCTGATGTTCTACGTGCCCGTATTCGGAGAGACCAACATGGCCTACGACAGCGTCGTGAGGATCACAGAGGAGGTGGCTTACGGCTCGATCATTAGGGGACTGCACTTCTACGGGGCCAATTTAATGGTCCTCATAGCGATACTTCACTTCCTCAGGGTCTACTTCATGGGGAGTTACAAGAAGCCACACGAGGTGACGTACATAGTCGGGATGATAACGGGACTCTTGGCAATTGTAGCTGGCGTAACTGGCTACTCCCTGAGGATGGATCACGTAGCCGGCGAGGCCATAAGGATAGGAAACACCCTAGTCACAGGCATGCCCGGGGGGAAGATGATCGCTCAGATAATATACGGGACGGGGACATTTGATGAGATAGTCGGCAGATATCTGGCATTCCACATCATGCTGGCAGGCCTGATACTCCTCCTGATGCTTGTTCACTTCTTCTCAATCCACCAGCATCATGTATCGCCCCCATACGACGGGTCCGACCCAGAGCCAGCGGTTCCTTTCTTCCCGAACCATATTCTGACTGAAGCTGCGGCAGCTTTCGTAGTAATAGGGGCTCTTATAGTGGTATCTGCGGTTTTCCCCGCGGAACTAGGTGAGAAATTCCTGCCAACGAAAGAGCTACCCGTGGGCCAGCCCGAGTGGTATCTGATGGCCGTCTACGCCGGTATAAAGACGGGAGTGGATCCCGTGTTCGCAGGGATGGTGGTCCCCGGGGTGCTCCTGCTGATATTCGTCCTCATGCCTTGGATAGATCCCGCCTACAGCAGGCACCCTAGGAACAGGAGGATAGCCACCATATACGGCGCCATAATGGTCGGCGAATTCGTGGCATTCACCGTGTATGGGATGCTCACCCCTGGGGAACAGATCCCCCTGATAAACGCACTAGCCGTTGCATTCGTGGTTGCCCTGATCACTGGGGTACCAGCGGCCAAATACACATCTAAACCCGTGCCTCCCATCAAAAGGGATCCAGTGAAGAGGGTCAGGCACACTCCTCTCGTCTTGGAGTGGGGTAAGTACATATTCCTGATACTCTTGGCGATCCAGCTAATCACCACCGCCTTGGGAATACAGGCCCATCTCGAGGAGATGTACACTCTGGCTGGCTTCTACTTTGGCGTGTCGGTAATATCCTTTGGATGGGCCCTCTTTGTGGCAAAGGTAATCCTCCTCGATGTGAAATACATAACGAAGCCTGTCACTCCCTCCTAACTTTTTCTTCACCACCTCCCTCCAGATCGACGTTAGCCCACAAACCCTTTTTACGTTGGAGCTGCCCCACGTGACGATGAACAGAGACAGCTTGGTGATCGTGGGGGTCGTGCTGATAACACTAATCGTGCTTGGATCCGCCTATATGGCGGTTTCTAGAGGTGTAGCTCCTTCCCTACTGGAGAAGGGAGCTACTGGCGGATCTAAACAGGGTACCGGGTCCTCTCAGCCCACCTCTGGGAAAACCACCGCGACCAGTACTAAAAAGACGACGACACAGAAGACAACCCAGAAAGCGCCGTTTGACTTCAAGAGCGTGTTCCTCAAGAAGACGGAATTCTCCATCACGTATGACTACTATCAAGACCTGAAGAAGAAGGGTAGTGGGGCCCTCTACGTCAAGGGAACCGATAAAAGGAGGATGGACTTCAAGTTCGTTCAGGGCCAGACTATCCTGATAAACAACGGGGATTTGACCATTTACTGCTTTAAGCAGGCCCAAACCGACTGGCAATGCTTCCAATCAAAGAATAAAAAGTCCATTGAGAAGAAGATGGGTGGCAAAGCGAACGATCCCGTCGAGGAGGGTCAGGAAGAGTTCACGAAGCCGGTGTACAACGGCACTAGGACGTACGCGGGAAAGACCTGCTACTGCTATTACATCAGCAAGAGCGGGAAGGCAACTGTGAATGGTGTGGACAAGATGGGGACTCAGTGGATAGAGATATGCGTAACTCAGGATGGGATACCCGCGTACTACCTCTATCTATGGAAATCTTCCGACGGTAAAAACACGATTAGAACAGAGATAATCGCCAAGACCATATCATATAGTGTTCCTGATAGCGTCTTCAACCCGCCTGTCGAGCCGACCAACCTTCCATGATTGAACCAACTTTCATAATATATTTTAACAATAATGTTCGATGTGCATCTTTCCGAAAGGGACATTTCGCAGTAATATTTAACTGTCAGGGGGTGCCATATAGTATTAGGGGGTGAAAGAGATGGCCCACTTGAGACTCTCGCCGGATTTCGAGCATGTTTACAACGCCATTATGACCGAGTTAAGGGGTTACATCCACGGTTCCGAATGCCATATGGATAAGATAAAGGAATGGCTGTCTTCTCTGCCTCCGGAGGGGGTGAACTCTCTTCTGGAGCAGCTCAGAAGGAACTTGGAGACCTGGAAGAACATAGGTTCGATCACGGAGGAGCAATACAGGAAAGCACTCCAGAAGCTTGAGGAGATAAGAGATCTGGTCAAGTAACACCTATACTCATTATTCCCACCTGCGCACCCGCACTTGGCAGGTGGGGTTCTAAGTTTTTATGTTAGGTTGGCTCGACCCCAATACGTGGACTTCAAGCTGATCATCGTAACAGGCGGAGTCATAAGCGGATTGGGAAAAGGAGTGATAGCTGCTTCCATCGGAAAGCTCCTCCAATCTAGGGGATTCTCAGTTTCCATGATAAAGATTGATCCATACCTGAACCCCGACCCGGGGACTCTGAACCCGGTGGAGCACGGCGAGGTTTTCATAACCGAGGAAGTGTGGCACTTCAACCCCGGTCGCGGAGTTGAGTTCAAGATAGCAGAGATAGATGAGGACTTCGGCCACTATGAGAGGTTCCTCGATGTGAATATGCACCCCTCCAACAACATAACCAGCGGGCAGATAATGCTCAGCGTGATACTGGGGGAGAGGAAGGGGAAGTATCTGGGCCAGACCATAAGGCTCATACCCCATGTGACCCAGGCCATAAAGGAGAGGATATACGCTGTGGCGAGGAGGGAGAACCCCGACATACTCATAGTGGAGCTCGGAGGAACTGTTGGAGATTACGAGGCCATGGCATTCGTAGAGGCCCTCAGACAGCTCAGGCTGGAGGTGGGCGCCGAGAATTCCGTCCACATTCACGTGACGTACGTTCCCTTCGTTGAGACCGTCGGTGAGTTCAAGACTAAGCCCGCCCAGCTCTTCTTCAGGGAGGTACTGGCCGCTGGTCTCCCACCTGACTTCGTCATAGCGAGGACGCAATCCTCCCTCCCGGACTCGGTCAAGGCCAAGCTCGCGTTGTACGCGAGCGTTCCAAGGGACGCGGTGTTTGAGGATCCCGATCTTGATGTGATATACGAGCTTCCCCTCTACCTAGAGGAGAAGGGCTTGGGGAAGAAACTGGAGGAGAAACTGGGTATAAAGGGGAAACCGGACATGGGAGAATGGAGGGAGATAGTAGAGAGGTTTAGAATCGGCGAACCTAGGAAGATAGCCATGGTAGGCAAGTACTGGAGGATGTCCGATGTCTACATCTCTATAATAGAGGCAATTAAGCACGCTGGGGCTAAGCTGGGGATAAAGCCGGAGATAATTGCTGTCGACTCGGAGGGGCTGGAGAGGGGGGTCGGGTGGGAGTCGCTGGAGGAAGCTGACGGCATACTCTCCACACCCGGCTTCGGTTCGAGAGGAACGGAGGGAATGATCGAGGCAGCTGGATGGGCGTTGAAGGAGGGCAAGCCTTTCCTAGGCATATGCTTCGGCGCCCAGCTCGCTACCGTTGCATTCGCTAGGGAGGTAATGGGATGGGAGGGAGCCCACTCCACTGAGATAGATCCTAACACCCCTTGGCCGGTCATAGACCTGCTCCCCGAGCAGAGGCAAGTCGAGGAGGTGGGGGGCACGATGAGGTTGGGTGGCCACGAGGTGGTCCTCCTAGAGGGCATACTGAGG
>WAOH01000049.1 GCA_015521385.1 Thermoproteota archaeon | reverse complement strand
GGTTCAAATCCCGGCGGCCCCATTCTCCTTAAGACCCTCTGAGATTTAGTAAAACTTATTTGAGAGTTCGAACCTATTCTGAATGAGAGCCCCGGGCGGGATTCGAACCCGCGACCTGCCGCTTACGAGGCGGCCGCTCTGACCGGGCTGAGCTACCGGGGCCATTAGTTGGATCGATAGAGCCAGTAATAAACTTTACTAGGTGAGGGAGACCGAAAGATATGAGTGAAGAGGATCTGATAGTTCTAGCGCTAGCCGTAGTTGCTAGGGACCTTAGCCTCGCTAGGAAGATGGTCAATTTTGCCAAGGACGGTGTTCTAGAGGAGGGAGAGATGCAAGAGAAGCTGAAGCTGCCACCCACTGAGCTGAGACAGCTGCTTTACAGGATGCAGGACTCCAACCTAGTCGTGCAGCTGGGCACTAAGGAGGACGAGGCGGGGAACAGGCTGACCTACTGGAGGATCAACAGCGATCTGGCCAAGTCCTTTCTCCTGAGGAGGTTCAAAGAGGTCAGGGAGATGCTCATCAGGAGGAGAGAGGAGGAGTCCTCCGGGGAGTACTACGTATGCGCGGCGGACCCCACCCACATAAGGCTGAGCTTCGATGAGGTGATATCGCGTATGGACGAGTCCGGCCTAGTCTGTCCCGTGTGCGGCGCCATGCTGGAGCCGGTGGACAGGGATAAGATAATGGAGGAGATCGAGAAGATGCTAGATGTTCTGGACAAGGCCCTAGAGGTGCTGGAAGGAGAGGCAAGTTGACGCGCACCCTGCTCATTCAGGAGAGGATACCAGAGGATCTGCCGAAGGAGGACATCCTAGAGGAGCTCGGTTGGGAGATACTGGGCTATATGAAGGGGTTGGAGGTGCCTGAGCTGGACTTGGATACGGAGGGGGGATGGGTGAGGGTCTCGGTATCCGGTCCGGATGAGGGGATAGCCGAGAACCTGATCGTCAAGACGTACGGCAGGCTGCCTAGCATACAGAAGGTTGATGTGGGGGATACGTTCAGGGGATTCCTCACAGACGTGGGAAAAGTGGGTTTCGGTCTGTATTTCAGGGCCTTCAAGGAGGGGAAGGACGCCCTCTACCCACTGTTTGAGATGAGGAATCAACTGGCTAGGGGTAGGAAGCTGCCGGCTAGGAAGATAGCTAGGGCCTACGGGCTGGTCGATGACCTGGCGTTGGAGTTGAGGGTTCTGCGGAGGGACGAGGAGGGTGTTTACGTCTCCCTCTCCCCCAAGCAGGTGGCGATGATTAGGGGCTGGATGAACAGGGGTCGGGACGTTCTCTTCGTTGTCAGGGCGACTCCAAAGCAGGTGAGGAGGGCCCTCGTCAGAACCGGTCATAAGAGGGACGTCAGCGTGGTGAGAACCGCGTTCCTGTCTCACGCCCTAGTATGCAAGCCCGGGACACAAGCTAAGGGACTGATACCGAGACTGGGTCCCCACCTCCCGGGAGCCGTGCTCTCCGCTCTCTCCCCATCTAGAGTTGAGGATCTCCTCTTCAAGTGAAGTTTAAAAATCCGCCTCGCCATAGGTGCGGTGGAGGGCCGGGGTGCCCTAGCCTGGTAGGGGGCTGGCCTGCTAAAGCCCCCTGCAGAAAGCCAGTGGCCCATCGGGCCGCGAGGGTTCAAATCCCTCCCCCGGCGCCACTTTCATAGGGCCGGTGGTCTAGCGGCTATGACGCCGCCCTTACGAGGCGGAGGTCGGGGGTTCGAGTCCCCCCCGGCCCACTAGGGAGGTCGCACGTGCTGAGGGAAGAGGGTGGGTTCTACGATAGGGACCCGAGGGACTACCAGCTCAGGGTGGCCCTAGTTTACCCCGCACCTTACCTAGCGGCCGTGAACTCCCTGGGACACCAAATAATCTATTTCCTCCTGAACTCATTCGACGAGGTCATGGCCGAGAGGTTCGTGACTGATTTGAAGGGATCTGTCGAGAGCGGAAGATCCCTGAACGAGTTCGACGTGGTGCTGGCAACGGTGCACTTTGAGGGTCAGTACCCCGTGCTGTTCAGGATGTTGGAGGGGGTACGCAAGCCAATCATAGTGGGGGGGCCCGCCGTCTCCGCGAATCCACTTCCGGTGAGCTCTCTAGCGACAGCTGTGGGTGTCGGAGATGGGGAGTCGCTCGTTCCAGAGCTCGTTAGAGGGCTTCTCGACGGGGAACCTCTCGAGGAATTGGCCGATCACTTCTTCCTCCCTGCCAAGATGAATAGAGTCGAGTTCAGGAGGATAAGGTATCTGAAACCTCTCGAAAATCAGATCATGGTTTTCCGAGATAGAGAGCCCATTAACAGCTATCTTCTGGAGATTTCAAGGGGATGCGGATGGGGATGCAGGTTCTGCATGCTGGGCTGGCACTGGAGACCAAGGCTGGACCCGGATCCCAAGGAGCTAGAAGCTGCTGTCGAGAGGGCGCACGAGATGGGATTCAGGCGGATATACGTGATAGGGAGCGACGCCGCATCATCCAAGCTGGTGAAGGATCTGCTCCATTGGGCATCTGAGAGGGGGCTTCGCGTTACTTTACCATCCCTCAGGGCAGATCAGGTCGATAGAGAGATGATAGAGTTAGCGGTGAATGCTGGAGAGAGCATGCTCACCTTGGCCCCGGAGACGGGGAGCGAGAGGATGAAGGCCGTGATTAACAAGACGATAGCCAATGATGAATTCATCAGAGTGGCTGAGGAGGCTAGGGAACTCGGGATGAGGCATCTCAAACTGTATTTTATGGTAGGCCTCCCCTCCGAGACCGACTCGGATGTGGAGGAGTCGGGCAGGCTCGTTAGCCGGATAGCCGAGTTGGTGAGTACCAAGGCGACGGTGAGTATATTCGTACCCAAAGCCGGGACGCCGTTCGAGACCGTCCCGCTCGCCAAGGAAGAGGACATCAGGAGGAGGATCTCTGCATTCAGGAGGCGTTTTAGGGGGCAGACTAATGTAATGCATTACGGTAGGGCTTACATTCAGACTTTCATGTCGGTAGGCGGCTTGGACATAGCGAAACTCCTCAAGATGGGCTTCAAACTCCCTTATAACAGGGGAGCTTACCGCTCCCTGGCAGAGGAATTGGGGATAGATCTCGACTCCATCGTCTATGGGTGGAGGGACACTCCCTGGTGGGAGTACGTTGAGACGGGTGTTAGCAGGGAATTCCTGTCGAAGGAGCTCGAGAAAGCCTTGAATGGGTTACCCACTCCGGGATGTGACGTCTCATGCACGGGATGCATGGCTAGGTGCTGGCTTCCCGCGAGAAGCGTGGGTTAGGCACGTCAGGAAGTTTATATAAGTTCCACAATTCCTTCTAGAGGTGATAGTTCATGCCAACTTACGTGCTACTGATCTTCTACAAGCTTAGGGAGCTAACTGAGGAGGAGGAAGAGAAAGCCAGGAGGCAGTGGGAGGATATAATGGAGGAGTGGCCTCCGGAGATCAGATTGATCGGTGTTTACGATCACGCTTGGGGAACGGAGTACAACGGGATCATACAAGTGGAGACAGAGAGCATGGATGCGTTCACTAAGTTCTGGAAGTGGTTCAGGGACAAGGTCAGGTGGTACGTTCCTGAGACCAAGACGGTGGTTGCCCTGAAGAGATGACCTGCCTGATGACATCCCTCAGGAGCAGACCAGCCCCCCACCTCCACATCTCCTTTTCCAGCTCTTTCAGTATGGGTTGGAGCATATCAGGGTGAACTTCATCCCAGGAACCGTCTATCTCGGTCCTGAGGAGGATCAGTCCCTCTGGCGGGGCCACATCCATCCTGACGCCTAAGATGGGTCCGATCGCCCTTCCAACGAGTCTTCTAACCATCTGCCAACAGAAGGATCTCCCGGTCACGAAGACGAGGGTGAAACCCCCATGCATACGTGAGTCGAAGCTCGGTCTGGGCGCTTCCCCCTCCTTGCAGAGGCTACTGGAGAGGGATGCCTCCCTCAATCCCTCGATCAGCCTGTCCGGATCCAATTCGAATGGCACCACGTACAAGTAGGTCTTCCTCACGGCTCTCAACCTGCTGCTGGATTCCGCGAGACCCCAGACTGCGATGTCTCTTGGGAGGGCAGCGTTCAGACGGGAGATGTTCGGGCGATCTCCCATGTAAGTGGCTACGTTATCCAAGGCAGACACGCCCCTGTCCGTCCTAGATGTGAACTTGAGTTTCGCCTCTATTCCCTGCTCCGATAGGGCTTCGAGGAGATACTTCTCCACGGTTGGGAGGCCGGGTTGTCTGACGACACCGTAGTAGTTCCAGCCGAGGTAGGCGATCCTCAGAGCTACCCACTTATCCCGAGCCAAAGCATCACCATCACTATGAGGAGCCCCATCCCCACGAGCATCGCTCCGTAGACCAGCCTGTTCTCACCGGACAGGGAGCCCAGAAACACCCCCAGAGTGAAGAGTATGGAGAGGACTTCCATGAACGATATGACGTACGCCTCCATTACCGATAGCATGCCGCCAGTAGACAGGTAGAAGGGGACAGTCAGGGACATCATGACCAAGAAGGGAGCGAGTCCGCTGGCTACCGCCACCATCACCGCGGATATGCTCTCCGCCTTGCCCACGAGGGTCTCGTCCAGATCCATCAGAACCGCAACCTCGAGCTCCTTTATCCTCGATGCCCTCTCCGCCCTCTCCGTGAGATAGGTACCCATCGTTCCGGATATCAGAATGGCCACCGCGCCGCCTAATACCGTGTTGATGATCACGGAGGGTTCCTTCAGGCCGGATATGAAGCTACCCATGAGGACGCCCAGCATCGTGAGGAGGCTGTCGAACGAGTTGGTGACCGCGTACCTCCTAGCGACCTCGCTCATTCCGCTTATCCTGGATATTATCCGCACCGTATCGGCTAGCTCCTCGAATTCCTCCATTATCCTCTCTACGAGTGGAGGCGGGCGTTTCTCGCTGCTATCCTCCGCATTAGCTCCCATCAGGGATCGGGATTTGTCACGGGTCCCTCAAATAAAACCATGTGCACCTCAGTTAATTTGTTAAATAAAGCGAGTGGCGCCTACGAGGGGATGACGCCACGCCCATAAGAGAGACTATTGGTAGGTTGCTCGATGTAATAAGTGAGAACCTGTCTGATATCGACGAGGAATCTACGCAGAAGTTCATAAAGGCGCTCCTGAGAACGCTAGGAGAGGGAAAGATTTTCGTGGTCGGAGCTGGTAGGTCGGGTCTCGTGGCTAGGGCGTTCGCGATGAGGCTCATGCACGTGGGTTTCCATGTCTACGTCATAGGTGAGACAGTCACTCCATCGGTGGCTCCCGGAGACTTGGTTGTGGTAGTGAGCGGTTCGGGCGAGACCAAGTACCCGCTCTCTGCGGCCCAGGTAGCCAAGAAGGCTGGCGCCCACGTGGTGGCCGTCACCAGCTACCCCGAGTCCAGCCTCGGCAAGATAGCGGATTTGGTCGTGAGGATAGGAGGAAGGGTCCTTCCGAAGAACAACAGCAGGGATTACTTCACGAGGCAGATACTCGGGATACATGAGCCCCTGACTCCTCTGGGAACGCTGTTCGAGCTGAGCACCATGATATACTTCGATGCCCTCATCGCGGAGCTCGTCGAGCTCCTAGGGAAGAGTGAGGAGGATCTTGCCAAGAGGCACGCGACCATCGAGTGACATAGATGAGGTGCTGGAGCAGGCAAGGAGGCTCGTCTCTCCATCTGAGGAGGAGAGAAAGAAGCTTGAGCATGTCTTAGAGGAGGCAGTGGGCAGGGTAAGGAGGGCAATCCATGAGCTAGGATTCGATGCCGAGGTAGTGCCCGTAGGATCAGCCGTCAGGGATACATGGCTCCCGGGCAACTATGAGCTGGACATATTCGTGCTCTTCCCGAAGGAGGTTGGGGATAAAGAGGTATTGGGTGACCTGATAAGGGAGATTGCCTCCAAGGCCTTCGGTAAGTACATTCAGAACTACGCCGAGCACCCTTACGTGATGGTTAAGCTCGAGGGGTTCGATATAGATCTCGTTCCGGCCTACAGGATAGGGAAGGGGGAGAGGATAGTCAGCTCGGTCGACAGAACCCCCCTGCATAACTCCTACGTGAAGTCCAAGCTGCGATCTCCGACCGAAGTGAGACTCCTGAAGGCCTTCCTGAAGTCTATAGGAGCTTATGGGGCCGAGGAGAAGGTCGGGGGGTTCAGTGGATACCTCTGCGAGATCCTGATAATTTACTACGGGAGCTTCATCCGGGTACTGGAGGCGGCCGAGGGCTGGCATCCTCCCGTCTATATAGATCCTGAGGATCACTTGGGTGAGGAGTACGCGTCTGTCCTCTTCCCTAAAGGCCCGTTAGTGGTGATAGATCCCGTGGACCCAAAGAGGAATGTGGCGGCTGCGCTGACCCTCACTCAATTCAACAGGTTCAGGGTAGCTGCCCGGGCCTTCCTGATGAACCCGTCCATCGAGTTCTTCGAGAGGGCGCTCAGACCGCCGAAGGTCAGGATAAAGAGCAGTGTCGTAGAGGAGGAGCTGAGGAGGAGGGGGACCCACTTAGTGGTGGTCGAATTCTCCAAGCTGAACGAGCCGGATCAATTGAGCAGAGAGCTGCTCTGGTCGCAAGCCAAGAAATTGGGCAGGATATTTGAGGATGAGCTGAGGAAGCACGGCTTCGAGCCAATATGGTCATCCGGATGGACGGATGAGTCCTCCACCATAGTGATAGCTGCTGAAGTACCTCATCTGCTCCTCCCCGCTTTAGAAAGGAGGGAGGGCCCACCCGTCGGTATGAAGGAGGAAGATAACTTCCTGCTCAAGTACGTGGGAAGCGAGGTGACCTTGGGAGGTCCTTTCGTGAGGGAAGATCGGTGGTACGTGTTCAGGCGGAGGAAGTACAGGGAGGCCAGCCTCCTAGCCAGCGAAGTATTCAGGGGACAGAGGTTACCGTCCATACTGCGGGGCAGGGCCAAGATAAGGGTCCTCACTGAGGGTGAGCTGGCATCCCTCGGCCAGTGGGCTCTGAACGAGATATGGAAGGAGCTGAAAAAGGACGAGTTTTTCGTCAGGTTGCTCGTTGAAGGCCTGAGAAGAGAGCAGTAGGACCCAATTCTTCCTCTATTTCCAGGAGCCTGTTGTACTTGGCCACCCTCTCGCCCCTAGCTGGGGCGCCCGTCTTTATCTGACCCGAGTTGAGGGCCACGGACAAGTCCGCTATGAAGTCATCGGTCGTCTCACCGGAGCGGTGACTGACCATGACCGAGTATCCGTGTCTGAAGGCCAGGCTCGCGGCCTCGAGCGCCTCGCTCAGGGTCCCTATCTGATTCACCTTGAGGAGGAGGGCATTGGCAGCCCCGGCCTCTATCCCTTTGCGCAGGTATTCGGGATTGGTGGCGAAGTAATCGTCCCCCACTATCTGTATTCTCCCCCCGAGCTTCCTAGTGAGTTCCGCTAGGGAGTCCCAATCCTCGTCCATGAAGGGATCCTCCAAGCTGACTATGGGATACCTGTCAACGAGCTCCACGTACAGGTCCATCAGCTCGGATGGGGATAGCTCCCTACCGTCCACTTTGTACTTCCCATCGGAGTAGAACTCATTGGCCGCGCAGTCCAGTGCCAGCATCACCTCTCCGGTGTAGCCCATCTCCTCTATGGCTTGGGTCAGCGCGTCCAGCGCCTCCTCAGTCTTGGACATAGGAGGAGCGAAGCCCCCCTCGTCGCCCACATTCACAGCCGTCCTCCCGTACTTCCTCATGAGTTGCTTCCTGAGTTCCATGTAGACCTCTACACCCGCGAAGAGGGCTTCTCTAAAGCTTTCGAAACCAGTAGGTACTATCATGAACTCCTGGATGGCCAGCATGTTCCCAGCATGCACCCCCCCGTTCAGCACGTTCATGAAGGGAACTGGGAGGGTTCGGGGGGTTACCCCGCCTATGTACCGATAAAGAGGAATCCCAAGTCCGTTGGCTGCGGCCTTCGCGACGCTTACCGAGACCCCCAGTATGGCGTTGGCTCCCAATCTGCTCTTGTTGGGGGTGCCATCCAGATCGAGCATTATCCCATCTATATATTGCTGAGAAGTGGCCTCTATCCCGATCAGGGCCGGCCTTATCACCTCGTTGACGTTCCTGACGGCCTTGAGGACTCCCTTGCCTTGGAGCCACCTCCCGCCATCTCTGAGTTCGAGGGCCTCCTTCTCCCCCTTCGAGGCTCCACTCGGAACGGAAAAGCTACCGGAAGCCCCTCCCTCGAGCAGTACCGTGACCTCGACCGTGGGATTTCCCCTAGAGTCCAAGATCTGTCTAGCCCTGATGTCCTTTATCCTGAGGGACATGGTGATCGGGTCATCCCCTTTTTCTTTAATAAGGACCTTTCCATTCGGTGATAACTTGGAGCCTGAGGTCGAGAGCATCCGGGATAATTTGCGCAGACTGACGACGATCCCCCGGGTTACCGGCATCGAGAGGACGGTTGTACCCGTTCTCAGGGAGATCATGTCGCCCATCTCCGATGCATTCAAGGTGGATGCCTGGGGGAACTCCGAGGCCATCGTGAATCCCGGTGGGAAGCCTGTGGTGATGCTGGCAGCCCATGTTGATCAGATAGGGATAATAGTCAGGGAGATCACGGAGGACGGATTCGTCAAGTTCGAAGGCGTGGGCTGGGACGCCAAGGTGCTATACGGGATGAGAGTGAAGCTTCTCACGGAAAAAGGAGAGGTCAAGGGCGTCATTGGTACGCTCCCACCCCACGTTTTCAGGGCTTACAAGGAGCTGGCTGAGAAGAAGCTGGAGATCAGGGATCTAGCCATTGATATAGGTGCAGATAGCAGGGAAGATGCGGAGAAAGCTGGAGTCAAGCCCGGGGTTTATGGGGTGCCAGACTACAGTGCCGTGGATCTACTCGGACATCACTTCTCATCCCCCGGTTTGGACGACGCCGCTGGAGTTGTCACGATGATCGAGGCCCTCAAACTGGCTTGGGAGTCCAGGGACAGGATAGATGCGGAGATTCACTTCGTCGCCACTATTCAAGAGGAGATAGGGCTTAGGGGGGCGGAAATGGTGGCTTACAGACTCAAGCCCGACATAGCAGTGGCCATAGACGTTACATTCGCGAAGCAGCCCATGATGCCAGCGGAGTTCGTCCTCAAGACGGGTAAGGGGCCAGCCATAAGTAAGGGTCCGATCTATCACTGGGAGGTCGTGGAGGCCCTAGAAAGGGCGGCGAAAGAGGCTGAGATACCCTACCAAATCGAGCCCGACTTCAGGGGATATGGAACGGATACGTGGGCAATACAGGTTGCTAGGGGAGGGGTGAAGACGGGGCTCGTCTCTATACCTCTCAGGAGCATGCATAGCCCCGTGGAAGTGGTTAATTTGAAGGATATCGCGTGGGGAGGGAAGCTCCTCTCCGAGTTCATCAAGATGCTCTGACAGACTCTCCCCTTCTTCTTAAATTATTTTATGTTTGATCCCATCTTTCCCTCCGAATATATTATGATAGAACCCCTATTATTGCAACAGAATGGACAATCGTATGGGGGACCACGTGTTTTTATTTCGTCAAATAGTTTACTAGGGGGCCCATCTCGACCCTAGGGGTCAGGAGGACCCCCAACGATTATTAAGAAGACCCCCCGTCCATTATCAGGTATTGCTATGGGAGAGAGGGAAGACCTCATTCGTATGGCCGAGGAATACCTCGTCACCTCCATTGTCGAGAGGTTGGAGTCTGTTGTTGTTGATCGAGCGGAGAACGATGTGGTAATAGATATGGATGGGAGGAAGTACGTGGACTTCTTCGCAGGTATAGCCGTGGTCAACGCGGGTCATGTGAACGAAAAGGTCGTCAACGCCGCAATAGAACAGGCGAAGAAGCTCGTTCACGCGTGTACCTACGTGTATCACGTGCCACCCACCATAAAGCTGGCCAAGAAGCTGGCGGAGATCGTGCCGGGAAGGCAGATGAGGAAGACTTTCTTCTCCAACAGCGGAGCTGAGGCCATAGAGTGCGCGATGAAGGTAGCTAGGAAGTTCACGAAGAGGCACGAGCTCATAGCCCTCACCCACTCCTTCCACGGGAGGACCATCGGAACGCTCAGCATCACCGGTCAGTGGAAGAGGAAGAGATTCGACATGGGACCGTACATGCCGGCCGTTTCCTTCACCCCGAGTCCCTACTGCTACAGGTGCCCCTTCGGAAAGCAGTTCCCCGACTGCGACTTCGAGTGCGCCCGCTACCTCAACAACGTGATCGATTATACCACGAGCAACAACGTTGCTGCGCTGATAATGGAACCCCTGCAGGGCGAGGGAGGCATAATACCCATACCGAAGGAGTACGCGAAGATAGTGAGGGAGATACTGGATGAGAGGGACATCCTCCTCATAGACGATGAGGTGCAGACGGGCTTTGGCAGGACCGGGAGGATGTTCGGGGTGGATCACCTCGACATAGAGCCGGACATAGTGACCATGGCGAAGGGCATAGCCGACGGGTTCCCGATAGCGGCGTGCACCACTAGGGCGGAGATAGCCGACTCCTTCGAACCCGGGGACCACCTCTCAACGTTCGGAGGTAATCCAGTTTCCGCGGCGGCTGCCTTAGCGAACATAGAGTTCATGGAGGAGGAGAACCTGCCCAAGCAGGCCGAGGAGAAGGGCAACTACATAATGAAGGCTTTGAAGGACATGATGAGCGAGATCCAGCTGATAGGTGACGTCAGGGGAAGGGGGCTCATGATAGGGGTGGAACTCGTTAGGGACAGGGAGAGCAAGGAACCGGCCGTTAGCGAGGCTAAGAGAGTCAGGCAGCTCATGAGGGAGAAGGGCTACCTAATTGGAGTGGGAGGGGCTGTTGGATCCGTGTTAAGGCTCCAGCCTCCATTGACCGTTACTTACGAGCACATAGATGGTGCTCTGGAGGCCTTGGAGGAGAGTCTCAAGGAGGTGAGCTGAATGGCCGTTCTCGAGGAAGTAAGGAGGGATTACGGGATCATCCCCAACTACGTGGATGGGAACTTCGTCGAGGCCCCCGCTGACGAGTATCTGGACTCATATAACCCGGCTAAGGGAGAGGTGATAGCCAAGACCCCCCTGACGACGAAAGAGGGGGTTGATCAGGCAGTCCAGGCCGCAGCCAGGGCCTTCGAGGAATGGAGCCAGATGCCCGTGACCGAGAGGATACAGTACCTAGTGAAGCTCAAGCTCGCCATAGAGAAGCACAAGGAGGAGATAGCCAGGATAATATCCCAGAACATGGGTAAGACGATAAGGGAGGCTAGAGGTGAGCTCAGAAGGGCCTTGGAGAATGTGGACGCTGCCCTAGGCATGCCCACTTTGACCCTCGGAGAGAAGATGATCAGGGTGACCAGCAACATAGACGAGGAGTACATAAGGGAGCCGCTGGGCGTCTTCGCCATAGTAACGCCCATGAACTTTCCGGTGATGATACCCTTCTGGTTCCTACCGTACGCCATAGCCACCGGTAACACGGTCGTGTTGAAACCGTCGGAACTCGATCCAGCGCCCATGTACTGGGTGATGAAGGTCATACACGAGGAGGTGGGCCTGCCTCCCGGAGTGGTGAACCTCGTCAACGGAGCGAAGGACACCGTTCACGCGCTCATAACCCACAGAGATGCGGCTGGGGTCACCTTCGTGGGATCCACCCCTGTTGCGAAGATAATATACGAGACCGCCTCCAAGGCGGGGAAGAGGGTGCTGGCCCAAGGAGGAGCCAAGAACCCCGAGGTTGTGATGCCCGACGCTAACTTCGAGAGGACCGTGAACAACCTGCTGGGATCCGTTTACAACATGGCTGGCCAGAGGTGCCTCGCCGCTGCAAACATAATACTGGTGGGGGACATCTACGATAGGTTCGTCAACGCCTTCGTAGAGGGAGCTAAGAAACTGAAGATAGGATACGGGCTAGACGAATCAGTAGACATGGGACCGATGGCGAGCAAGAAGGGGAAGGAGAAGGTGCTCTACTACATAGAGAAGGGACTCGAGGAGGGCGCCAAGCTCATACTCGACGGTAGGGGCTTCAAGTCGGAAGAGTATCCGAACGGGTTCTTCCTAGGACCCTCCGTCTTCGTGGATGCGAGGGAGGGAATGACCATAACTCAGGAGGAGATATTCGGACCGGTAGCCATCATGATAAGGGCCGAGGACTTCGATGAGGCGGTGGAGCTCTCCAACAACCTGGCCCCGTACGGAAATGCCGCGAGCATATTCACCGAGTCGGGGAAGTACGCCAGAGAATATGCATTGAGGGTCAACGCGGGCAACATCGGGATAAACATAGGAGTGGCCGCGCCCTTGGGATACTTCCCATTTGGAGGCAGGAAGCTCTCGTTCTTCGGGACGCTGCACGGCCAGATGGATGCCATAGATTTCTTCACTGACAAGAAGGTGGTCATAACGAGGTGGTGGTGAGGGTAGAGCCCTCACCTCGGCTCATTTTTCCGGGATCGGAAGCCTTATCTCGAATAGAGCGACGGGAACAGTTATACCCAGCTTCAGGAGGACCTCAGGGTCGATCTCTCCTATCAGACCAGATTCCTTGCCGTTCACAATTACCTTGGCGCACCTCCCCTCGAGGAAGGGCCTCTCGTGGTGAGGCTCGAGCTCCAGCTCGAGACCCGAGTTATCAGTAAGCGCTTTCAGGTGGGAGTAGATGTCCTCGAATCCCACCGAGTAGTCGGCGTACGCTGCTGCCAGCCTCCTCTCATCCCTAGCCCTTGTCTCGTAGGACTCGTCCACCACCACCACGTCACCCACCTCGAAGACCCTCTGGGGGTACTTGGCGTGGGTGTTTGCGGCTAAGAAATGCAGCAGACCTGGGATCAGACTGTCCCTGAGCACGCTGTAGTTCTCCGATACAGGGTTGGCCACCTCAACGACAGGCCTCTCCTCCCTACCCACTGAGGAGAAGAGGAAGGCTCTACTCGTCATTATGTAGTTCAGGACCTCCTGGTATCCCAGCCCTATCATCAGGGTCCTGACTAGAGATGAGATCTTCTCCCTGGGATGCCTCTTGCCCACGGTCATGACGTTGAGGGGCAGCTCGTACCCCAAGCTGTTGAGACCGTACGTGATGGCCACCTCCTCGGCCACATCGACGGGATGGAGGAAGTCCGCTCTGTATCCAGGGATCTTCACCTTAACGACGCTCCCGTCCGAGGAGGCGTCGAGCCTGGCCCTCCTGAGCTGGTGAATTATCTCCTCCGAGCTCATGGAGATGCCCACCATCCTCCTGATGAAGTCCTCACTCACAAACATCTCGCTAGGCTCGGGTTCCGGGGTCTCCAGCGTCATGTCAGGATAGATCACCTCGAGCGTGTGTATCTCTCCTCCTCTCTCGCCAAGCGCCGATACTATTATCTCCAAGGTGTAGGAGATGGCCCTCAGGTCGGTCCCCGTGACATCTATGAAGAGGTCCCTCACGCCGGGGGTGAGCCTGGTCAGCTCCGAGTTTATTATGGGCGGGAGGCTCAGCACCTCATCCCTAGAGTCCAGTATCAGGGGCACCAAGTTCTCAGGATTCTCTATGAGGTGAGCGTACTCTCTACCCTTCTCGGTCTGTTCCAGCACCTCCTGAGCGGTCATCTCGGCGTATTCACCGAGGGGAACGAATGCGACCTCGTCAGCCGGCCTGGCATCGTATGTTATGGGCGGGACAACCTTGGAGAAGTCGTGGAGGCCTATGGAGACCCTCTTCCTCTTCCTCCCCAGGGTGTCGTGTATCTTCTCCTGGGCCTCGATCAGGGAGATGAGGGACTCCTCCGTGGTGAGGTCGACGCCCTTCACCAGAGCCGCGACCACGTAGGGCCTGACCTTCTCCACCCTCTCCGTAACCCTTACCTGGAACGCCTTCCTCCTCATGGGGTAGTTGGGGATGCCCAGCTCCCTCTCCGTCAGGCCCTTGATCATGCGGACCAGTCCCTCCATGGTGACCAGGTCCATCCTGTCTGCGGTCACCTCGAACTCCATCTCCCCCTCCTCCTGATCGTAGGATTCCAAGTTCACCTTGGTGTACTCCAAGAGGGACGAGAGTTCCTCCTCGCTCAACTCCTCACCTAGGATCCTGAAGAACTCCCTCATGTTCACGGTTATCACGGGCATGATCTCACCACACCAGCTTGGCCCTCCTCAGGTACTCTAAGTTCTGGGAATGCAGTTCCCTGATGTCGTCTAAGCCCAGCCTTATCATAGCCAGCCTGCCTATTCCAATTCCCCACGCGAGGGCCTGCACCTTGGGGTAGTCGTATCCCATGGGTATGAGCATCTCGGGCCTGAATAGCCCGGAGCCAGCTATCTCGATCCAGCCGAGGGTTTCGTGCTTTACATAGGCCTCTACACTGGGCTCTGTGAAGGGGAAGTAGGCCGGCTTGAACTTGACCTCTTTAAATCCCAGCTGCTTGGCGAACTCGGCAAGGAAACCCATGAGGTGCCTGACATTCATATCCTCAGCTAGGACGACGCCCTCACACTGGTGGAACTCTATTGCATGCGTCCTGTCCGGGGTCTCCGGTCTGAATACCTTGTCTATGGCGAATATCTTGCTGGGCACCTCCAAGCCCGAGGCCAGGGTGCGGGCCGAGGCCGCTGTGGTCTGCGATCTTAGGATGAGCCTCCTCGCTATGTCAAAGCTCCACTTGTATCCCCACCCTCTGGATCCCGTCTCCCACCCGTGCTCGTGGGTCATCCTGACCTTCTCCACTAGGGAGGAGTACCGGGAGAGATCGGCCCCCTCGGAGGGGAAGGCCACCTGATAGGAGTCGTGGACCTCTCTAGCGGGGTGATCTTGGGCCTGGAAGAGGATGTCGAAGTTCCAGAATTCCGCCTCCACTATGGGGCTCTTCACCTCCATGAAGCCCATCCCTATGAGGATCTCCCTCACCTCCTCGAGGAAGTGGACGTAGGGATGGGGCTTACCAGGGTAGGTTATCGGAGGAGATGCCTTCACATCGTAGGCCTTCAGCTTCCTCTTCCTCCACTCACCGGTGAGTATGAGGTCCCTAGTAAGCTTGCCCACCTCCTCCACGACCTTAACCCTGCCCTCGGCCGCCTGCCTGCCTAAGTCAGTGAGCTCTATCTCCACCTCGGTCCTCTCCACAACCTCGATCAGTCCCCTCCTCTTGAGGTTCTTTAGAACGGCTCCATCCACTTCCGACTCTTCCAAGGGCGCTGAGGACAGTCTCTCAAGGACCGATCTCTCGGGGACATTCTCCCCGATTAGTATGGCGTACGTTTCCCCGTCCGATTTCTCCAGTTTGATGAGCCCCTTCCTGCGCCCCTCGCCCAGGGCCACGTTGAACTCCTCCCCCGTCAGGTGTGGGCGGAGCTCCTCCAAGCTTGCCCTGCCACCCCTCTCCTTCAGTAGTCCGATGAGCCTCTCCTCCGGCAATCCCTCGTCCAAGTGCCTCCTGCCCCTCTCTGACAGGGTCAGGTACCTCTTCCTCCTCTCCCTTATGGTGACCAGACCCTTCTCCCTGAGGAGATTGGCCCAGGCTGCAGCCTTGCTCCTGTCCAGTCCCAGGTCGTCCAGCCTAGCCCTACCACCCCTAGAACGGAGTTCGGTCAGGAGTTCGATCTCTCCCCTAGAGAGGGAAATTTCCATCTAATCCCCGGCTGGATCACCAGCCACTATCATAAGCATGACTGATCAGCGCGGTCCACAGGTCAGGAGGCCATGAACCTGGCGTAGAATATGTTGTCCCTATCCCTTATCACCCTCACCCTCATCTCCGATCCCACAGGAAGGTAGGGTGCGTCCAGAACGGTCACGACCCTCCCCCTAGCTGATCCCAAGACCTCGCCCCTCCTCCAGCCCGGGCCCACCAGCCTCACCGTTATCACCTCTCCCTTCCTCATCGGCCTTCTGATGGGTCTCACTTTCCTCATTCCGAAGTCTTCAGGCCTCAAAACCAGTTTCACCCCGTACTCCTCCTCCCATTCCCTCAACCGGGCGTAGAACCTCGACCAGCTCATGGGCTTGACGCCCTTGGGCCTCCTTCCTCCCCTGTAGGCCTCGTACTTC
>WAOH01000048.1 GCA_015521385.1 Thermoproteota archaeon | reverse complement strand
ATGGAATTCTCCTTTACTTGGAACATGCTGGACCCAACCTCGCTACCCTGACGCCCGTAGAGAGGGTCGTCTCCTCCGAGCAGAGCGAGGCGGGACAGCTCGTGGAGGTGGTCGATTTCCCGTTTTACGGGAGGTCCCTCTTCATCGAGCACATAGTGATGCTCTCCCTCTATGACGAGTTCATATACCATGAGACGCTCGTGCATCCGGCCCTGCTGTCCGTCGAAAAACCCGAAAAGGTCCTGATAATCGGTGGCGGCGACGGAGGCGCTCTCAGGGAGGTGCTCAAGCACCCGGTGGATGAGGTGACCATGGTGGAGCTGGACAGATCGGTCATAGAGCTGGTGACGAGGCACCTACCGGAGGTGCCCGCCGGGGCCTTCGACGACGACAGGTTGAGGTTGATAATAGGCGATGGGAGGGCTTACGTCGAGGGCACCGATGAGAGGTTCGACGTGGTCATCCTCGATCTGACGGATCCCTACGGACAGGCGGCGCGGCTCTACACGGTGGAGTTCTATGAGAAGGTGAGGAGGATCCTAAAGGAGGGCGGTCTCATGGTGACTCACAGCACGGGGCTGCACATAAACAGGCTGGCCTTCCAGAGGGTGTTCAGGGCCATCAGGGAGGTGTTCCCCAAGTACGCCTTGGCGAGAGCTTACATACCGTCATTCACCGATGATTGGACCTTCTCCTTTGGATCCGACTACTTGGTACCTCCCGACGTCGAGACCGACGTCCTAGTGAGGAGGTTCAGGGAGAGGGGACTGGAGGGCAGGACCAAGTTCTACTCACCTGAGATGCATCACTCCCTCTTCCAGCACCCGGTGTTCGTCCGCAGAATACTGGAGGAGGAGGTAAAGCCCAGCACGGACGAGGACCCGGCTGAAATAGAGGAGTGAGGTCTCACTCGTACAGGGACCTGTAGGACGACTCCGCATCGAGGAGATCCATCCACCTCCTAGCTTTTCTCCTGAGTTGTTCCAGATCCTCGCCCATCGATTTGAGGAATAGGCTTAGCGCGTCCTGGAAGTAGGGGTTTTCCCTGATCAGGTCCTTGGTCAGGGATTCGCTCTGGAGGAGGGACGAGGCGCCCAGCCTCAGGAGCCACTTCAGGGTCGTGGTCTCCAGCGACCTGATAACCTCAGCCTCACCCTCTGAGGCAGAGAGGAAGGCATGAAGGATGAGATGGGCCAGAGCGAGCCAGGCCATGGCCCTATCGTGATCCTCAGCACTCACTACCACGTATTCGAAGGGGAAGAGGGAGGAAGCCAGGGCCAGCTCCCCGTCCGCGTCCACTATCGGTATCAGCGCAGCCCTTCCCTTGGACAGGTCCTCAATCCCCGGTCCGAAGAGGGGGTGCATGGAAACTGTTCCCAAGCCCCTCTCGCTCGCCTCCCTCATGGAGGGGATCACCGGTGACTTTACGGACGATACCTCCACTATCCAGCTTCCCTCTCTCATCCCACATGACACGGTGCGGATCACCGAGGGAGTGACAGATATGGGGACGCTGACGACCACCACGTCGAAGGGGGAGAGATCCCCTATGTCCCTCAGGGACTCACCTCCTATCCGGTCGGCCAAGCTGGAGGACCTACTCTCATCGACATCGTATATCGAGAGCCTGTGTCTCCCAGCCAAATACTCGGCCAAGACGCTGCCCAGGGCCCCGGCCCCCACCACTAGGATCTCCAAGACTGGAGTGCCTCCCTCAGCAGCCTCAATCCCTGGTCCGCATCGGGGCTGGCGTACGTGATCCTTAGCCTGTCATCGTAGGGACCGAATCCTATTCCAGGCGCGACGGCTATCCTCCTGTCCTCCAGCAGCCTGGTTGCGAATTCCATTGAGTTGAAGCCCTCGAGCTCCACCTTCGGGAAGAGATAGAGAGCTCCGTCCGGTCTGTTCATTTCGAGAGGGGCTCCCTCCAGCTTCCTCATGGCCAGATCCAAGTAAGATATAAGGTGCTCCATCACCCTCTGTATCCAGCCCTCCGCGGACTCGAGGGCGGAGGCTCCAGCCTCCTGAATGAACTCGGGGACATTGGTAACGGTAAGGCCTATGAACTTGGACAGTTTCCTAACCAGCTCCTCATCCCCCCGCACGTATCCCAGCCTGAAGCCTGTCATGCCGAACGCCTTCGAGAGGGTGTTAACTGATACCGTGTTCTCGTAGATCTTTGAGGGAGAGACCCTCTCCACGAACGAGAGTTCCGCATACGCGTCATCGCTTATTAGCAGCGCGTCCGTCTCCCTCAGGACCTCCGCCAATGACTCGAGCTCCCTCCTGGACCACACCTTGCCGTCTGGATTGTTCGGTGAGCACAGGATGAAGGCCCTCACGCCCTTGAGTTTCTCGACCTCATCGGTGGAGGAGATCTCAACCATCTCCAGGGAGAGATGGGACGCCATCCCCCTGTAAGCTGGCCAGGCCGGGAGTAGAACCCCGACCCTGTCTCCCGGCCTGAGGAAGGTTGATAGAATGGAGAAGATCGCGTACTTGGATCCCGGCGTGGGTATGACTTCCTCGGGCCTCGCATCGATGCCGTCCCTGCGCGAGAGCCACTCACTCGCGGCCTCCTTGAAGCGGGGATTGCCCAGCGAGGTTCCGTATCTGGTTTCTCCCCTCTTTATGGCCTCGACAAGGGAATCCAAGACGTCAGGCGGGAAGGACCACGGGGGCTCTCCAACCTCGAGGTGGTACACCTTTGCGCCCGACCTCTCGATCTCCTTGGCCCTCCTGAAGATCTCCACGTGAGGTCCCGCCCCACCCCCCTCGGGTATCTGAGCCCTGATCGAGGAGGAGATCAGGAAGCTGAAGACCCTCCTGCAATCCAGCTGATCCAGCCCCCTCTCCTTGCATTTGGCGAGGACCTCATCCCACAGCCTGGCTTCAACGACCTCGTCCCTAACTGGAAGACCCTTCTCCCTCTTCAGGTCGGCGATCCGCCTGACCAGGGACATCCTCTCTGCATACAACTCGACTAACCTGAGGGTTACCTCCCTCACCCTCGCCCTCAAGTCCTCCATCGCCCTTCACCTCAGGACCTTAGGTATGAGACCGGCCCTAATTGCGTGGTCTGCGAGCACGAATGCAAGCATGCTTTCGACCACCACGACGGCCCTCGGCACGATGCAGGGATCGTGCCTGCCTTTAACCCTTATCTCCACCTCCCTCATCTCCTCCAAGTCCACGGTGCGCTGGGGCTTCGCTATCGACGAGGTGGGCTTGAAGGCCACCCTCACCACGATCGGCTCGCCTGTGGTGATACCACCTATAACGCCGCCGTGATCGTTCTTGGCGTAAGCCACCCTCCCATCCCTAATTACCAGGGGATCGTTGTGCTCCGATCCCTTCATCCTCGCTGCCTTGAATCCGGAGCCGAACTCCACTCCCTTAACGGCGGGAATGGAGAACATGGCCTTCGCCACGTCGCCCTCGATGGTATCGAATAACGGCTCACCCAAGCCGGGTGGCACGTTCAGGGCCACCGCCTCCACCACCCCTCCCACGCTGTCCCCTTCCCTTCTAGCGTCCTCTATTGCCGCGGCCATTCTCCTGTAGCTCTCCTCGTTGGGAGCCCTCACCGGATTCCTGTACCTGAACGCCCTAGCCTCCTCGAGGGTGAAGTCCGATGCCCTCTCCCCGCCTATCTCCAGCGAGTAGGCTACCACCTCCACCCCCAAGAGCTGGAGGAGCTTCCTCGCGACGGCGCCTCCCATGCACATCGAGATGGTCACCCGGCCGGAGAACCTCCCCCCACCCCTGTAGTCGTTGTAACTCCCGTACTTCAGCCTGGCCACGTAATCTGCGTGCCCCGGTCTCGGGGTCCTCCGGAACTCCTCGTAGTAGGAGGAGATCACGTCCTCGTTCCTAACGATCATCGCTATCGGGGCCCCGGTGGTTCTCCCCCGGAAGACCCCGCTGAGTATCTCTACCCTGTCGGCCTCCTCCCTCGTGGTGGTGTATCGCGACTGGCCGGGTCTCCTAAGGTCGAGCAGCTCCTGAACATCCGATTCTTGCAGGGGTAGACCGGCGGGAGCCCCCTCTATGATCGCCCCCACCACCTTCCCGTGGCTCTCTCCGAAGGATATCAGGCGGAGCTCCCTGCCGAGCACATCCCCGGCCACTCGCTCACCTCACGGATTGAACGGTTTTATCCTCACGAAGTCAAGATCGGAGGTCTGGTATTTCAACGTGATTCCGGCTCCCATCTTAGAGACCACCGTGTAGAAGTTGATAACAACGGTCTTCACGGTTCCGGGTCGCAGGACACCAATATCGACTGACCTAACGTTCACATCCATGGTCAGCCTCTCTCCCGCTTCTCCCAGCTTCACGAGGTGGGGATCGTTTCCTCCTACTTTAACCTGGCTGAGGGGGTAGAGCTGGGCCTCCAGTTTGAGAGGAACCGTTTCCCTCTCCCCCACGTTGGCCACCTTCGCTATGACGGTGACGCCGTACCCCTCCCCTATCTTCCTAGTGGCTATGGTGTAGTTCGCTATCAGGGGGACGGAAACCCCGTTCATGCTGACCACAAACAGAGGGAAGTCCCTGTAATACCACTCGATCTGATCGGCTAGCCAAGACAGGTCCGGCACCTCTCCAGGCATGAAGAAGTTGGTGGTCTCGACGTAAAAGTAGCTCGCTCCCTCCAGATCGAACTCCAGAGAGGCACGTCCACCTGACAGCTTCTTCTGGAGGTCAAGAAGATCCACCAAGACCACTGGGGTCCCCTCAAAGTTCACCACCTCCACCTTCACCCGGGGCCACTTCACCAGTTCAGGGTTCATGGAGACTGCAGCCGCCGCGTGCGTTGGCATGATCAACAGGGCGGACCTGTACCCCATCTGCTCATAGAGAGAGATGAGGAGTATGGAGAGATCCTCACAATCCCCAGCGCCCCTATAGAGGGTCTCTAGGGGATAGCTGGGGTAGTCTCCGGTGGGGGAGAACTCGTTAGCGAGGGAGTACTTCAGGCTCTGGACGAAGGAGGCGACGAACCAGAGCTTCCTGTACTCGTCCATCCCCTCACTTTCGGCAATAGATTCGAGCTTCTCGACGAGCTTTGAGATGTAGGGATCGTCGTGAGGTGTTCTGACCAAGAGATACCACGTGAAAATCATGGTTTCCTTGCTCTCATTGAACTCGACCACCTTCATCCTAGGCTTCACTCTGAAGAAATCTATCAGAGGTAGGGGGACCTCCAGAGATAGCTCGTAATCTTTGCCCACCTTCGGCGGGAACTTCCACTTGAAATGCAGGGAGGTGGTGTTCCTCATCTCCCTCTCCGAGAGGGGGGGAGCGACCCTCACGCTCCTGTCCAGTATGAAGCCCACGATACCCTCATCAACTAGGGATTCGACCGCTTGGAGGGTCTCCCTCCTAGTGTGCCCGGCTATGACCAAGGTGTCCCTTCCTTCTAATGAGGACAGGATGAAGGTCCAGTAACCCCTCACGTTCATGAGTGCCTGGGATTCCTCCTTGGGGAGTAGCTTCCTCGAGAGGTGCCCCACGTCCTTGGCGAGAGGGCCTCCCAAGATGAAGTAGAATTCGTAACCATCCAGCATTTGGGTAGATCTCTCGACTTCGAGGCCCATATCCGAGAGGGCCGCTTTCAACAGATCGGCCGCCTTGGAATCGTATTCGTTGGAAATTACCAGAGCTTTGCGGCCTTGTGGGGATGCACGGACTGGGAAGGCTGACATCGTGAGCAGGAATGTTAGTAGCAGCCCCAAGAAGATTCGTCGCATAGGTGAAGGGATCCCCCGAGCGTTAAAAAGTGAACTGTACGTGCG
>WAOH01000047.1 GCA_015521385.1 Thermoproteota archaeon | reverse complement strand
CCGTCCCCTCCGATGATCTCCACCAGATTGTTGAAGGAGAAAACGTGCATTTCTCCCGCCTTGCACTCCCCGGCTATGGCAGGAGCCTCCCTAGCGCCGTAAAAGTTGCGAACCTCGGTCCCGAATCCCTCCTCGATCAACCCCCTCCTCCACTCGGTGAGGGTCTCCCCCGTGGATACCACCACCTTGGGGCTGGGAATGGCCAGCCCTTTGATCAGCACATGTCGGGATATCGCCGCCAGGAAGTGCGGGAATCCCCGGACTATATCTGGTCTGTAAGCGACGAGCTTTCTCACGATTCCATTCAGGAGCTTCTCGTCTAGAAGGTAGGCATTGAAGTAGGCGGTCCTCGTGAGGGCGTGGATGATCCTCTGAAGGAGGGGAATTCCTTCAAGGAGCTCGGCAGCCGATCCCCAGACGAGCAATTTCTTCGATGAGATCTCGTCTATCTCTAAGAACCTCTCGTAGTAGAAGAACTCGGTGGCCCTTGCCCATCGGTAGGAGTTCAGATCCCTGTAGTACCTTATTGGCTTACCGGTGGATCCCCCGGTGGTCCCCGTGATGACCCTCGTCCCCCTCATATCGGTGGATGTGAGCTCTTTCACCCTCGACTGGACCTGGGACCTGGAGAGGACGGGGATCCGATCGAGTTCAGACGGGCTCAGCGGATGGTCGCCGGGGATGGAATCTCGCAGGACCTCCCCGTAGTATGGGACCTTCTCCCTCGCATGTGTGAGGATCTCCCTGAGGGAATTCCTGACGAATCCCCCCAGATCCAGCTCACCCTCATCCATCAGCCTAATCAGCTTCAGCTCTCTCCTGAAATCCCTCCCAGATAGCCTCATCATACCCAGGAGGATTTTCCCCCTAAGGGACATGGCATTCGTCATACCCACATAGGGGCTTGCCCTTAAGGTTATTCGAGTGGAACCAAGCCCACCGCGCGCCGCTTAGGCGAAGCACAGGGTACAGGCGTGGGTCTTCGAACTCTGGAGACATGTGCCGCGCCGGCGTACGAGGGGTTGTTCTCCCGTTGACCAGCTCATGGCTTTCAGACGACCACGAGGGGGAGGGACACCTCTAGGCTAGGGTTCCCCGGGGGGAAGTATACGCTGAGCCAGTGGAGGCCCCTCCTGTCACTCTCTACCCTCACGGATGCCTCCACCTTCAGTTCCTTACCGGGAACCAGTTTCCTCCTGCGCCCATCGGAAATCCGACCCTCCACCTTCAGCGAGTCGATCGAGATCCCCTTCTCCGATCTGACATCCACGTCCGGGGAGTGGGGCGTTGGAGGGAGGTAAGTGATGGGAAACTCGCTCAGGCATACCACCGATACCCTCAACGAAAGGCTCTCACCACCCCTCGCGACAATCCCGTCCAGCGCGGCCTTCACCCTGAGGTATGCGGTGGATCTCTCCTCCCAGTTGGTCCACCTCAATCCCCTGACCTTGGAGATTACGTGATCTAGGAGTTTGGTGAGGGCTCTTATCTCCCTAGGTAGCTCCACCTCTGAGGCCCACTCATCCACCCAAGCGAACCTCTCACCCCTTCCGGGATATATAACCTCGTGATGGACGAAGTCCATGGCCGCCGGCTTAGGACCCACCTCGGAGAAGCCTCGCGCGGAGACCGAATTGAGGACCGTCCTCAGGGCGGATATGGTGTCCCCGTCTACCTTACCCCTGCTCTCCTCGACATCACTCCTGTAGACGCCCGTACCGTTCGAGTAGACCACCAAGCTCTCTGTCAGCCCTGAGATCCCTCCCCTCCTGTAATAGACCAGGAATGGAGGCTCCTTGATCGAGCTGATGATGGGGACTAGGCCGGACGTCACCACCAGCGGGAAGATCGTCCCGGGCCCCATCCGCTGTGGCATGTGGGTCGCGATTTAAAAGAACATCGAGCCACCGCGCGGATCTCACGCATCGCACCTCGGGCCGGCGCGGGGAAACGCGATGACTAAAAAGAGAGGGATCACTTATGAGGGGTGGATCTGTTGTGGACCCTGAGGAGTGGTGAGACCCTGGAGCTGGGGAGGGCAAAGATCTCGCTCAGTGACGGCCGGTTGAGCATGACTGACGATCACACCGCCAAAAGCTTGCTGACCGGAGCCGAGGAGGTGAAGGTGAGGCCCCATCCTCCGGTGAACGTGCCCTCAAAGGTGTCCGACTACCTAATGATAAGGATCGGGGAGGGGTTCGTCCCGCTGGACGGTCAGGAGATATGGCTCTCCGCTCCTTACGATCTGGCCGTCTCGCTGGACAACAGGATAGTGGGTTTCCTCTCCCCATTCAGGGTGAAGTATTCCCTCTACGGTCCCACGACCGAGGGGGTTGTGTGCAGGTATCACGAGAGCCCCCTGTCGAGGGATCCGCAGCCGGGCATAGGTGCACGGGTGAGGGTCACCTTCAGGGTAAAGGCTCCAAAGGAGGTGGACAGGATAGTCATCCCGGTGAACGAGCTGGACATATTCTTCAGGGACGGGGCGGTCTACTATGAGGTCATCGAGGTGACCGTCGGCGATGACCTCTACGTCGAGCTGAAGAACGAGCCCCCCGTGGAGGCGGACCTCGTTTACCCGCCGGTCAAGTCGGTGGACCTGATCCAGAGGATAGCGAGCGGCTACAGGATGGTGTGGTGACATGCAGTCCGTTGACTCGCTGTTGCCCTACGTGGGAGTCCTTCTGGGCGTCGTGGGAACACTACTGGTGGCCTTTCTGGTGAGGAGGTTCCTGAGCAGGGTCCTGCCTAAGTACATGACTTCCTCCGTCTACAGGCCCCTCAACAACTTGATCTTCTACACGATCATATTCTTCGGGGTTATCTCATCGCTCGCACCACTCAACATAGATCTTTCAGGGCTCCTGATAGCGGGTGGAACCCTTGGAATTGCCGTGGCCTTCGCCAGCAGGACTGTATTCGCGAACTTCCTGAGCGGAGTCTTCATATACTTGGACAGGCCCCTGAAACCGGGAGACGCCATCAAGGTGGAGGGTGTCGTGGAGGGGGTGGTGAAGGAGATAGGGATCTTCTCTACCAAGATAATGTCGTGGGACGGCCACCTGGTGAGAATACCGAACGAGAAGCTGTTCTCCAGCCCGATAGTCAACTTCTCCGCGATGCCCGTCAGGAGGATAAGCATACCGGTGGGCGTGTCCTACTCGTCGGATCTGGAGGTAGCTAAAGAGGCCCTGATCGGGCTGGCCGAGCGGCATCCATTCGTGCTGGCCGAACCCGCTCCCGAGGTCCTCGTGCAGGAGTACGGGGACAGTGCCGTGATCCTGAACTTCAGGTGCTGGGCGCCGACCAGCCAGTGGTGGTCGACAAAGGTCTGGCTCCTCTCTAGGGTCAAGGAGGCGCTGGAGAGCGCGGGAGTTGAGATACCCTTCCCCCAGAGGGTGGTGTGGCTGAAGAGAGAGGAGGAATGACCGGATCGCGCTGCCTACCCCCTTGGGGGTGGTTTTCCCTCACACTACCACCGCCTACTCCCAGCCGGTTAGCGTAGGCCATGTGCACATACCCGAGTGACGGATTCCCGAGGTAGGGGGAACGGCAGCGCTGGGGCAGGACCGGGCACCGTCCACCTGTGGAATGCTCACCTAGGAGTCGAGACGGAAGTCGTACAACGTGTTTTCCCGTGGCTAGAATTGGATCTGCTGCCCTCATCCCGTTAGCCCTGGAAATAGCTTTGTTGTGACCGCAGACCCTCCCGAAGGGGTGATCGATTATTCCTCATTATTAAGATCGTCCCGCATTTGGCATGGGATACGATGTCGGACGGATGCGATCACCTCCGATTTCTGATAAGTAGAAGGAGCATAAGGAAGTTCAAGGACAGACCCGTATCCGATGAGCTGATCCTTAAGATCTTGGACGCTGCTAGGTTCGCCCCCAGTGCCAAGAACTCCCAGCCTTGGGAGTTCATAGTAGTGAAAGACGATCTGCTCAAGGAGAGGCTCGGGAGAATCCATAGACATGCCTCCCCTCTACTAGGAGCTCCCCTCGCTATCGTAGTTGTATGCGACAGGGAAGCCTCCCCCACGTCGTACCTCGTCGATTGCGCCAACGCTGTGATGTACGTGATGCTAGCAGCCCATGCCCTTGGACTGGGGACCGTGTGGATACAGAGCCTGAGAAATGTGGAGAAGGTTCAGGAGCTCTTGGAGTTGCCTGAAAGACTGATACCGGTTGCTATATTAGCAGTTGGATGGCCTGACGAGAGCCCAAATCCAAAGAAGAGAAAGGAACTCAGGGAGATAGTGCACCTCGATAGATATGGGAGATATTGGGCGCCAACCTGACGACTCATTGCATGGAAGTCGGCTGTAGCTTGACAGTTTCGGAAAGGAGGAGTATCCATCGAACTCTCTACATACGGTGGTGGGTGACGCGTATACCCAAGCAATGCGAGGGTACGGTGGGATTCATCTGGGATTGTTGGACATCACCATCACCGAGACCCTCGGGAGCTATGTCACGGCAAATGATACAGGATCCCCCTGTCATAGCGAAAGCATTCCCTCGCTTGCCGGCGTCCCGGACCTGCCGATCGAGGCTCTACACGATATCTGGCGAGACGAGATACACCAGCGTCCATCCACCTTCAGACCTCTCCAGGCAGAGAGCCCCTCCAGAGGAGAGCTTAACGAATTCAGACGGCGCTCCGGTCAGTAGTAGGCCCGCCAGCCTGCTCAGGTGCGGGAGGTGTCCCACGAGCACCACGTCCCCCTCCATCTCCCCTAGCCGGGACGCCCACTCACTCGGGTCGTCGAGCGGGTTCAGGCCCTCCGCCTCACTCACCCTAGCCCCCAGCTCCGAGGCCACTATCTCGGCGGTCTCCTTGGCCCTCGTCTTGCCGCTGTGGAGCACCTCCTCCACCCCGATCCCGATCCGCTTCAAGAACCTCGCTATCCTCCGAGCCTCCTCCACCCCTCTCTCGGTGAGGTGCCTCTCCGGATCCTCTTCCTTGCTCCGGGCCTCGCCGTGCCTCACCAGACAGACCCTCATACCCTCACCCCTGTAGTGTACCGCTAGGACCTTATATGATGGTCGGCGTTCTCACATGTGATCAGGCTGGTGGGAGTCACCCCTCTCGAGGCCCTCCCCGTGGTGGAGGTGGTCGAGAGGGCGAGCCGGGAGGTAGGCGTCGAGGGATTCGATCTGGTCGTGGTCAGGGGTGAGGAGAACCTGAGGCAGGTCCTGGGCGAGTTCTGGACCCCGGAATCATCGGACTTCCACGCGCTGCACATCGCCTTGGACAGGCCCACGGTGATCGTGAGGTTCGAGGTGCCTAGGGATCTGATGGTGGCCTCCATCTACCACGAGCTGGGTCACGCCAGGCTCCACGGACACAGGAGGTACTACGAGATCTCGGTACCCCAAGACGTCCAGCTCGGGGAGGCCGCCCCCAAGATACTCTACCTCATATCGATAGCGGTCAAGGACTACGAGGTGTCCCGATTCCTGAACAAGAGGAACCTCGCCCACACCCAGCGACCGCTCCTTCGGG
>WAOH01000046.1 GCA_015521385.1 Thermoproteota archaeon | reverse complement strand
ATATAGAGGAGGGTCTTCCTGAAGATTTCATCGAGGTCGGACCTGCTCATATATCCCCAAGATGCTATAAGCGCTAGCACGTGATTTCTGAGCTGGGAGATATCGTAAAGCGAGGATGTTATCGGCTCCGGTTCAGAGGAGAGGTACCTCCTGAACACCCTGTCAGCATCCCTCTCGCTTCCGACCACAACGAAGGCCTCGCCGTATGGATCATATCTGGGCCTACCTGCTCTCCCGACCATTTGCCAGAACTCCATAACGGAGATGGGGGCCATCCTACCTAATCTCCTATCGAACCTCATGTAGGAGCTTATGATCACCGTTCTAGCAGGTAGGTTCACTCCGGCCGCGAGGGTGGGGGTCGCGGTTATTATCCTTATCTTCCCAGAGCGAAATGCCTGCTCTACTGCCTTCCTCATCTCGAAAGGCAGTCCGGCATGGTGAAACGCCACCCCTCTCCTCATGAATGAAGCCAGCTTCTCCACAAGCTTAGAGGAGCCGTACCTACTTAAACCATCCTCGACAAGCTCTCCTAAATCTACTCCCTCCAGATTCAACTTTGATGAGAGCTTCTCAGCCCAAGAAACCGCATCAGCCCTCCTATTGTAGAAAATGATCACCTGCCCTCCGCTTTCCAGGCTCCTAATGACTAGGGGGAGGACTCCCTCCCCGGGCAAGGGTTCTATATCCCCGTCCTTGAATACGAGGTGTCCGGCATGATACATAGCCACCCTCAGGGGGACCGGTCTCCAGTTGACCCTCAGGGGGACGGCGTCCAGCCAGGACGCTATCTCCTCCAAATTGGTGATGGTCGCGCTGAGGGCAATCCTCCTCGCGTCCTTGTTATCGTACATGAACTTAGATACGGCCATTTCAAGCGTGGGCCCCCTGTAGGGATCACCGACGTAGTGTACCTCGTCCAGCACGAGCAGGGTGAGCCGTTCCAACCACGCTGCCCCGTGCCTCTGAACAGAATCGAATTTCTCATAGGTCATCACCACCAGATCGTACTGAGCTAGGGGTTCCTCGGATGAATCGTAGTCCCCTATCGAGATCCTCACCCTGCGGCCACTGAACACATGAGCGAACTCCTCGTACTTCTCGTAAGCTAGGGATCGTAGAGGTACTAGGTAGAGGACCTTTCCTCCCCTCTCCAGCTCCTCATTTATGACCATCTCAGCTGACAGCGTCTTCCCTGCCGCCGTTGGGGCGGCTAAAACGAAGTTTCCGTCCTCGAGCAGGTTCCTCTCTAGGATCACCCGCTGCGTCGGATACAGCTCCGTTACACCCAAGCGTCTGAGGAGGTCGTCCAGCCTCATCCTTTCATCCTTCTAGCAAACTTATCTTGTCCAGCTTCGGGAATATTATCAGCCCGTCCTCGTTGAGCTTCTTCAGAATATCCTCGATCACGTACTCCTTCCCCCTCAGATTGAGCTTCTCAGCCGCTAATCTCACGACCACATCCCTATCTACGGTGCCGTCCTCGGACTCCTCGACCAGCTGCTTGATCAGGGAGTAGACTATCTCCCTCCTCTTGACCATGGTGTACGAGACTCCGGTCATGAGCCCGGTTATATCCCTGATCCCGGACACGACGTCGTGTGCGGCTCCCTCCAGCATTATGTTAACCAACTTGATCGCCATTTCCGCATCCTCCGCCGTCACCTCCTTCCTGAGGTGCATCCTGGCCCTGGCCTCGCTGAGCCTTATGAGCGCCTCCAACTGTCTGGGGGTTATCGCTATGGTCTCGAAGAGGATGTCCCCTCCCTCCTCATCTCTAGCTATCCCCTTCTTCCTCATCTCCACGTAAAACTCCTTAATCCTCCTGGCGGCCTCGTCCGTCAGCGTGGGATCGATATTCTGCTTCGCGTAGGCTATGTACTTCTTCAAGAGGGTAGGATCTATCGGGGGCTTGGCCTCGGGATTCCTGCCCATCCTAGTGATCAGAATGTGCTCGGCCACCATGCTGTCGGCTTGGGGGCTCGGCCTGTCCTTCATTATGAACACCAAGTCGAATCTGGAGAGGATGGTCGGGGGAAGATTGATGTTCTCGGTTATGGAGACGTAGTCGTCGTACCTTCCCTTCTTCGGGTTAGCTGCAGCGATTATCGTGGTTCGCGCATTCAATGTCGCCACAATTCCGGCTTTTGCTATCGAGATGGTCTGTTGCTCCATGGCCTCATGTATCGAGCGCCTATCGTCCTCATTCATCTTATCGAACTCGTCAATGCATGCCACCCCTCTATCGGCCAGCACCAACGCTCCCGCTTCGAGGGTCCACCCCCCAGTAGCAGAGTCCCTCACTACAGCGGCAGTTAGACCGGCCGCGGTAGATCCCTTTCCAGTCGTATAGAGTCCTCTGGGCGCCAGCTGTGCGGCATACTTGAGGAGCTGGCTCTTAGCGACTCCGGGATCCCCCACCATCAGGATGTTTATCTCCCCCCTCACCTTGGAGCCGTCGGCGAGTATCTTGGTGCTCCCTCCAAATAGGGCATACGCGATTGCCCTCTTCACCTCTACCCAACCGAACACGGAGGGAGCGATGGATTTGACGATGAGGTCCTCCAGATCCTCCCTCTCAGCCAGTCTCCATATCTCCTCCTCGTCCTCAGGGGTTATCTCGAGCTTCTCATAGATCCTATTCGGAACCTCTACATGCACTACCTCCAAGTAGCGCTTGTAGATGGGACCCTGTCCCCTCCCTTCATCCCTCCTGGCTGGCTTGATCCTTATGATCCCCGTGATCTTTACCCTGTCCCCGGGCTTGACCTCGTCCACTATATCGTCGAGGAGGACGCCATCTATGTGCTCGGGCATCATGCCAGGAGGGAGATCCTCGGGCCTCTCTTGGATCCTTATGGTCCTCCATCTCACGAACTCGCTGAGCTCGTGATCAAATCTCATTGGCGCACCGCAGTCGGGACACTTGTCGGGAGGCCTGAATCTACCACCAATTACCTCGATCTCCTCTACTCTACCACACATGGGATTGGTACAAACGTATACCGCTTTCTCTAGCTTGTCGTAGATGTCTGACACCCTGGTTATGATCCCCTCAATCTCGACCAGTCTCCCTATGGAGAACTTGGTCACATCTCTCAGGGAGGTCTTCGTAGGGACATTGTAGAACCTGAGATGGAAGTCCCCCTCGCTGTAGATCCTGAACTTTTCCTCCCTGACCAGATCACCAAGGAGCTCGCTCACGAGCTCCTTCAGGGCCTTAGAGGCGGCCTCTAAATGGAAGGTCGGGTGGACTATAATGTCCTCGGCTATATCCCTGAACTCAGGATTGAAGTTGTAGAGGTGAACCCAGTTGACCTCCAGCGATCTCCTCTGATCCTCTATCATCTGGGCTAGGGCATTGCTGTAGATGGGTTCACCGTCCTCATCCACGTAGAACCGTATGAATTCCTTGTACTTCTCGGCGAGCTCATCCGGCGATAAGAGGGGGGCCCTCTCAACCATTATTCATCATCCCTTACTCCTAGGAAGGCGCTCATCCACCCATCTACAACCGCCCTCAGGGCATTATAAAGGATGAGTTCCTCAGGCAGGAGATTCTTGGGGGTTCTTTTACTCGTAAGGGCAATGGAGGTTCTTATGTGATTCAAGATCTTGGAGATCCTCCTGTTAACAAGGGAGATGGCATCCCTCCGTATAAGGGAATCCTCCGGGGAATTCTCCAATATGTCCCTAATCAGAGGATATGTGTAAGGGGGGAGTTCTAAGGGCATCAGGGACACCTTCTCCTTGTAGAGCTTCTCGCTGATGACCTTCCAATCTACCTCCTCGATCTCAGCGAACCCCTCCTCCACCAAGATGTCGGCCAGCCACTTGGGTACCTCCACCTCGACATCCTTGAATATCCTTACTCCTAGCCTCTCTAGGTTCAAGTCCCTCTTAGGCGTGATCTTAACTTGCTGGATCTCCTCTAAAATGCGAGCCATCCTCTTGGATATCACGAGAGGGCACCCATCTAATCCACAAAGTATGTTAAATAAGCTCGACCCCAAATTCATGCGATGCTGGTAAAGGGCTCCCCAGCGAACAGTGTAACGCTGATATACAACGATGGCAAGAGAAGGACGTTGAAGCTGGCCAAGAGACTTGAAGAGCTCCTTAAAGAGTCCAATATAGATGTAGTAGGGCTAGATGACGGCCCTGACGTGGTAGTAGTAATCGGCGGGGACGGCACGCTCCTAAGAGCTTTCCACCAAACCTTAGGAGGGGTCCCCATCTTGGGAGTCAAGGACGGGACCTACGGGACCTTGCTCGAGGTGGATCCGGAGGAGATAGAGTACGTGCCCGATATACTGTCGAAAGGTATGTACTGGCTGGAAGAGGCCTCAACTATAGAAACTAGGGGTGATGTCAGGCTAGTAGCCCTAAACGAGTTCCTGATAAGGAGCGGGAAGTTAGGTAAATCATCTAGGCTTGGAATAGCCGTAGACGGAGTCCCAACCGGAGAGTGCATATGCGATGGTGTCATAGTATCCACCCCAACCGGCTCCTTAGCCTACTCCCTGGCAGCGGGCGGGCCCCTAGTAGACCCCAGATCCAGGGACATGATTGTCTCCTACGTGGCTCCATGGCCGCCCAGCCTTACCCTCGCGGTCAGGTCCTTCGTAATCCCCTTGGACTCGGAGGTGGAGATATGGTCTCCAGATCCCCAAGCCTATGTAGTGGCCGATGGACTCACTCCGCTGAAGACCAGACCTCCTATCAGGGTGTCCGGTTCCGACATCAAAGGAATCTTCGTCCGGTTGTCTCCCAACCCAGCGGACTTCTACAAGAGGATAGTCAAGAGGATGGTTC
>WAOH01000045.1 GCA_015521385.1 Thermoproteota archaeon | reverse complement strand
CGGAGATGTGTATAAGAGACAGGCTGATGGGAGATCCCCTAGATGGGCTTGAGGTCGAGGTGGACGTAAGGCTCGTCAGGGACGGGGAGATAATCCTCGACGGGAGGCTGGCGGAACTACTGAAGGCCGTGTCCAAGACAGGATCCCTCCTCTCGGCCGCTAAGCTATTGGGGATCCCGTACTCCAAGGCTTGGAGGTCCATAACCTCTCTGGAGAGGAAGCTCGGGAAGAGCGTTATAGCGCCTAGGAGGGGCGGCAGGTCCGGAGGGGGGACAAACCTGACTGAGACTGGTAGAAAACTACTTTCCATGTACGAGAGAGCCGAGAAGAGGCTGGGCATAGTCAGGAGATCCGTCGAGGGGAGCGTCAGGAGGCCCGATCTCTTGGTAGCTGGGAGTCACGATCTCTTGCTGGAGAACGCCATCAGGGAGTTATCCGAGTACGATGTGGAGGTCCACTGGATCGGATCCTACGGAGGGATCCTCTCCATACTGATGGGCGATTCAGATCTCTCGGGCGTTCACTTGCTGGATCCTAGGACGGGGGAATACAACGTACCCATCTTCAGGGAGTTCTTCCCCAGTGGTGGTGCCAGCCTCCTCAGGGGTTACGATAGAGAGGTGGGATGGGCCTTCAGGAGGGGATTTCGCTTCAGCGAAGAAGACCTGCTCTCGGGAAGGGCTACCCTGGCCAACAGGAACAGGGGATCCGGCACGAGGACCCTGCTCGACAGGCTCCTCTTGGAGATGATGCGCGAACGTGGATTGGAACCCAGAAGGGCGATGAGGGGAATCAAGGGTTACGATACGGAATATCCAACCCATACGGAGGCCTGCCTCGCCGTTATCAAGGGCATGGCTGATGTGACCCTGACGATACTGCCCGTGGCCGAGATGTACGGGCTGGAGTTCACGAGCGTGGGGTGGGAGAGGTACGACTTGGTGGTGAGGGACGGGGCCAATGAACGGGTCGTCAGGGAGATTTTGGGGGTAATCAAGAGGATCGATCCACCGGTAGGTTACAGGATCCCACCGGACTTCGGGCTCCCGATCGGGCCGTAAAAAGGAATTGGAGGGGAGCTCAGGGTGGCAGGAACACCGTCATCACACCGGCCTCTAGTATGGTCATCCTGAGGAGGAACCCACCCACCAGGATCAGGACGGATCCGAGCAGGGGGAGGACGCAGCTCTTGGCAATGTTCTTTATTGGTCCTCCCTTCGCGTATCTGGTCCTGAGGTAGAACACTAGGAGCAAGAAGGCGGCGCCGACTATGGCCAAGTCTAGGTAGGCCCAGAAGGTACGGGACACCTCGCCGAAGAGCATCATATTGACGGCCATCGCCGCCTCGTTGGGCCCATACGAGTAGATGTAGTAGTACACCACCACTATGGAGAGCTCTATGGCCGTCGCTATAGCGCCCCATTTGGCCATCTTCGTGCAGTGGTCCCTGTACCTGGCCCTCTCAGCCTCCGGTACCCTCAGCCCCTCGACTATGTTGACTATGGCCACTAGGGCGATGCCCGTCGCCAGGGCGCTGGCGACGAATAAGGCGGGGAGCCCGGGCGAGTGCCAGAAGGGGATGGCCTTCGCGACACCCAGGAGGATTCCCGTGTAGGTCGCGACTCCTAGCCCCAGTATGGAGGCTATCCACCCGAGAACCCACATGCCCGTCTCGCTCTCAGCCCAGGGAAGCCACTTGAACGGCTTGAAGAATGCGGCCGTGTAGAGCAGTCCGAACACGATGAAGAGGGTTATCAGGACGCTTCCCCTGAAGATCCACGAGCTAGTCCTGAGGGAGGTCACCGACAGGTAGAAGAGCTCGGGTTTCTCCAGATCCATTATCAGGAAAAGGACGCCTAGTATGACGGAGATCAACGACACGGCCGCCGAACCCCTAGCCACGCCCCTCTCCTTCCTGTAGACGTTGAAGTAGTGCGCGAATAGCATCGAGGCCCCGCCCATACCACCCAAGAACAGGTAAGCCGCTATCAGCGGGCCCCAAACATGCTGAACGAGGGGATCCATCAAATCACCTCCTCACACCTGTACCGATCTCCTCACGTAGAACACCTTCGGCTTGGTCCCTAGATCCGGTCTGAGAGGCACAGCAGTACCGGATGCCACGAGTTTGTGCACCTCGCTGTTGGGGTCATCCAGATCCCCGAATATCCTGACATGCCCGACGCATGTCTCGACGCACGCCGGGTCCAATCCCTTGGCCACCCTATTATCGAAGCAGAATGTGCACTTGTCCACGGATCTTATCCTGTGGTCCACGTATCTGGCGTTGTAGGGGCAGGCGATTATGCAGTACTTGCATCCTATGCAGAGGTCGTGATTCACCAGCACGACTCCCTGTTCATTGACGTAGCTGGCACCCGTGGGGCAGACCGAGACGCAAGGCGGATCCTCGCAGTGCATGCACAGTCTCGGGACGAACATCCTAGTCACGTTGGGAAATTCGCCGAAGAAGAACTCTGGAACGTGAGTCCTCCTCTTGCCCTCCCTCCAAGCGGTATCGTTCTCGAGATCGCAGGCGGCTATACATGCCCCGCAGCCTATGCAGCTGCGGGTGTCTATCACCATGGCGTACCTGACCATAACAACCACCTCACGCCTTCTCAACCCTCACGAGGATCTCTTGGGTGAGCGCGTTGGGCAGGAGTTTGAAGGGCTCTTCGAACTGGGCCCACAGCTTGTTCACAGCGACGCCCCTCACCTCTCTGGCGAAAGCCAGCTTCTCGCTCTCCTGTCCCCATCCAGAGACCGTGAATATCGTATCCGGTCTCACTCCCTCCGTCACGAAAGCGACAGCCACGGCGCTGTTCCCGGACTGCAGGCTGGTCAGCCTCACCAGATCCCCATCCTTTATCCCCAGCTCGCTCGCTCTCTTAGCATTGATCCAGACCCCGTAGTGGGCCTTCCTCTTTATCGAGAGGAGTAGCTCGTTGTCTGACGTGTGGGTGTGGCTCGTTATCGGGCTCCTTCCATAGGTGAGGTAGAACACATTCCCCTCCGCTTTATTGAACACTCTGGG
>WAOH01000044.1 GCA_015521385.1 Thermoproteota archaeon | reverse complement strand
TGGAGGATTTCGTGAGGGCAGGAAGTGGGGACAGGTGCAAGCCTCTGATCGTGGGCGAGTAGTGAGATACACCGATCTCGCGATTCGAAGTGAGGGAGTGAGGAGGGGGTGGGAGGGAGCGCCCACCAAAGCGCGCCCCGTCCCAACCCCCTCCACGCTCGGAGGGAGAAGCAGGATAAAAGCTTGCCTTCCCCTAATTTCATCCAGCTTCTGTTGTGCGAATTGAGGGATTAACTCATTAGCTCGTAGATCCTCCTTCTCGTAATATCCAGCATTGTGATTATCGACCCTCTGAGAGCCACTATCTCGAAAACCTCGACAGGGACCCTTCCCCTTCCACGCTTGCCCTTCTTGGTCCTCTCAATGATTCTACTTCTGAGGAGGTTCCTCTTCACCAGATCGCGAAGCACTTTCCTGTAAGCCTTCTCGCTCTTCTTGGGAAATGTGGTTGAGAGTAGCAACTTGAGCTCCTTGACGGTCAGCCCCTCCGGATGATCCAGTCTCTCCGTTAGCTTCCACATGAGTCCCCTGGACGTTTTGCTTCCTTCCACGCACCTATCTTCACTGGCTCGGTTGAAGTAACGGCAGAGGATCTTTGCCACCCTCTCCGGATAGTCCGACGTTCCCTTGTAGAGGTTATCCACCACCTCCTTGGCGGCCAGCGCTTCCAGCAGGGCGTGCTCAAACTCGTTCAGCTCCAGGGCCAATTCGTCCACCTTGGGATGGGGCACTCCCAGCATGAAGAGATGGGAGAAGAGCTTGAACATCCCCCTCATGTCCAGTAGTGGAGACCAGAGGCTCTCCTGATAGTTGTTAAAGAGCTGAGGTACCCCCAACGCGCTCGAGATCCTCCCGTATATCGCACCGAACGGGTTGTTCTTGAAGGAGGCGAGCCTACCCACCACCCTCGGGTTGAGGACCAGCAACCCGTTCAGGGCGCTCCAGTTCTCATGCTTGACCGTCCAGAACCTGGGATTGTAGTAGAATACCGTCTGAGCTAGTGAGAAGTCCACGGACGTTCTGGTGAACCCCCTGACCATCTTCCTGATGCTCCTCATCGTGCTCTTCTTCCCCTTCCCCCTGATCATCAGAGCGATCCCGTCTCTGGAGAGGAAGGTCCTGTCGTAAGCGACATGCTCCTCGAACTCAGGTTTCTCGGCTGAAATCTTGAGGGGAGAGAGCATCCTCTTTATCTGCTCATCAGTAGGGCGAGTATCGGGTTCCCTCACGAAATAGACCTCTGAGAAGAAGCGAGATCTCTCCTCTCTACTAATCTTCAGATCATTGAGCCTCCTAGCCAAGTAGCCAGCTATCAGGTACGCGGTCCTCTCCCACATGGTTGAGATGTCCTCCAGATCACCGTCAATTTCCACGGTCAACTCGGCCCTGAGCGAACCACCTCCGAAACCGTATCTCCTCTCTTCCAATCTCGGAGACATGGACCTGATCTCCTTCATACTGTAATCCTTGGAGAGAGCATCAACGAGCCCCTTGTCCTTGGGAAAGGTCGATACGATCCCCTTGAAAGCGGGGCAGGGATTACTCAGTGTTGGCCTCCCATCAGAGTCCTTGGGAAGTCCCAAGAGAGAGAAGCAATTGTTAACGAGGACCTCGGTCGACTTCACAGTTCTACCACTACTCAGTAGCCGGAACTCGGTTGATAGATAGGTTACAGATAGCGATAGGTTGATTCTCATCAAGAAGTTCAGTAACTCCAACTAATAACCGTTATTGACGTCTAGACTCATTAAAAGGCATCGAGAATGTATGAAGAATGAATGCCCTAAATTCAGAGGGGTCTTCAGCTCAGTGTAGATGATCCGGTGAGCTCTTATGCTGATTAGACACGAATGATAGTTTTTCTCACTTAAAGGGGTGTGAGAAAGCGGGTTCCCCCTTCCGACCAGAACTCATGGGTAAATTACGGGCACCCGGAAAGGACTCACCAATCGCGGAGAAATGGTATCTAAACCCCTGATATTCCTGATTTCCCGGGATGCGGACTTCTCCTGAATGAAAAATCCGAACAGGGCCCCCCTCATTCTCGGGGGGTGATAAGGGCATGGGCATAGGTCCGTACATCCCGCCCTACCCTCCGCCCACGTGAGGGTGGGGCATCTCTCCAGTATCCCCTCCTATCCTTTTTTTTGGCTGTCCAATATAACGGGTATGTCCCCTCATTTCAGGTTCCCCTCCAACCGCTTGAAAAAGCTGGCTATTTCAATTCGGCCAGCAGGGACTCGATGGGCTCCTCCCATCTGAACACCTGGGTTCTCTCATCCCAAAGGTGGGTGGGGAGGTACCACTGGGGGAGTATCTCGAAGACCTCCTGAAACCTAGCCAGCCTATCCCCATAGATCAGGCTCATTCCCTTTATGATGTCGCTTTTTATTTCCCGGGGGGTCATCGAGATCGCTATGCAGTAGGAGGAGGACCCCTCAACGTAGTTGACGAGGGCGGAGGAGGCGGCGGAGAGGGTCGAGGCCAGCCTGCCAACCTCCTCCTCGGGAACGTCGAGCACGAATAGCAGAGTTTCCATCCCCCTAGGCAAGCCGACCATGTAGTAATTGCCTATGATCCCCGCACTCCTCAGCTTATTCAGTCTGAGCTTTGCGGACCTTATACCTAACTCGGAAAGCTGCGTGCTCGAGACCTTCCCCTCCCTCATAATGTGGTTCAGCACCTCTATGTCCGTCTTGGTGAGCTTAACTCCGGAAGGAGAGCCCTCCACGGGTGGAGACTGGACCAGATAGCCACCCCCTATGTGGGCCTTTGCCATTTCTCTTATAACATTCCCTGGAGGGGTGAAATTGAATCTCTGGGCGGTCCTCTTTACGAGGCCGAACCTCACCCCCACCCCTTCCAGCCTCAGCAGATCCTTGATCCCCGGGACAGGGAACACCAGATAGGCGTAGACGGTGCCCCGGAAATCCACCGGGATCATCTGAGTATAAGTGAAGGGGAACCTCCAGAACGCCTCTCTCAATCGCTTTTCATTGGGAAAGGTCGCCACTAGGGTGGTGAGACCCAGCTTCCCCAGTACCACGTTTTCCGGGCCGAATATGTAGCCCAAGCGCCTGAGCCTCCTCAGCGATCTGGAGATGGACGCCTCGCTTATCTTGGCGGCTTCCTTCATCTCCCTTGTGGAAGCGTAGGGATTGACCGATAGCACCCTGATGAGCTTCCTTTCGGCCTCGGTCAACCTGAATTCCCTCTCGAAGAACCTGTTGAGGGTTGCGATGTATATGTCGAGGGGGAGACGGCGTGAAGCCCTGAGAACGAGGACCAAGTCTCTGATCACCTTATCCTTACCCCTCCTCCCTAAGACGGAGAAGAGCGTCATGGGATCGTAGTTCGTGAAGGGATGGGGAGGCTCCGCCCTGACCTTCCTCCAGACGTCCTTC